>JAYUEZ010000248.1:0-5296 GCA_043738965.1 Gammaproteobacteria bacterium | reverse complement strand
TGTACTTTCCGCCTGGGAAAGGTCTTTCATTCATGATTTCAGGAATGGTGAAGCGCAGAAGATCGCGATGATCTTTCATCGTTTCAAAAATATTAACGCCCTTGACCTTGCACAGTGGCAAGGTGCCCGGCGCGTAGCCGCCGAAGATGCCGTACGTCGTCGGAAACTTCGAGCCAACGCTGCAGCACATAAAGCCCCACATCGAGGAGTCCTTCATGGTGGCGATTTGCTGGTAGCCATGACCGCCGCGAAATTTGCCGAAACCTTCTGCGTCCTTCATCAAGCGATGCGGAACTATCTTCATTAACGGTATTTCTTCTTCGATGAGCTCTTGCTCGCCGATATCCGCCATCGGTGCGAAAATCGGCGCGAGCGAATGTTCGCCATCACGATTCCAGCGCGCGGCCCCGCCCATGCCGTTCAAATCGGCGCAGACGTTGCCGACCAATTCGCCGTATTGATTCACGCCACCGTAGAGGAAGGTGACGATCATGTTGTACCAACCGGCGATGATATCGGTGGCGCGATGACTGGAGCTATAGAGGTATTTCGGCACACCGATTTGAATCGCGGTGAAGCCTGGGAAGAACGTCATCATGCTCTGTGCGTTGGGGGCATCCGGCGAACTGTGCAGGGCCGACCGGCGATCGGTGAGCACCGTCATCGGTGCGAACACCGCCTGATTGCGCGGCAGGTCCGGCCACACAAAGCTCAGGAATTCCTGCGCCAACATGCCCTTCAGCGACGCGAGCACGGTGTTGTTCGGACGATTTAAAAATTCGGGCGAGGAGCCGCGGAAATCGATGATGAGCTCATCATCGCGCTTATCCAACTCGCATCGAATTCGAATTAAGCAATTTTCGCGCAGCGTGCCGTCGGCAAAACAATTCGTGCGAATTTTGCCATCAGGCCACGCACGCAGACGGCGGCGGACTTCGGTCTCGGTATCCGTCAAGGTCTTGCGCAAGGTCGCTATCACCGCGTCGACGCCGTACTCGGCAATGGCCTCTTCGACTCGTGCCTTCATGCGCATCGCGGCAAAGAACTTCGATTTCATGCCTTCCAGCTGGAGCTTCGGTTCACGCACCGAATTCTGCAGGAAGGTCATGATGTCGCGCTTGAATTCGAAATTCTCGCCGACTTTAATCGGCGACATCTTGAGCCCTTCATCGAACGGCGATTCCGCGGCCGATGGCATGCCGCCCGGTTCGATCGCGCCGTTCTCGCCTTCATGCACAATCGCCCCGGTGAAACAAATAAATTCACCGTTATGAAACACCGGGATCACTAAACTCTGATCGGTGTTATGGATGTTGCCGTAGCGCGCATCGTTATGCATGAAGATGTCGCCGTCCTTAAGCCCGACGGTAGGATCATCTTTCCAGTACTTGAGAATGAATTTGACGGGATGCTGGGTGAGCACCGAAAAAATGAGCACGCCGCCCATGCTGGCCAGCGCCAGGTCACCATTCGCGGTCCACACGCCGGAAATGAGATCGCCCCATTTAGCGCCGGGCGCCGCCCCCATTTGTTCGACCATGTCGAACGATTCGTTACACGCGGTCTGCAATTTGTGCCGCACTAGGTTTATCTGACCGGAATCCGAAAATTTATCGAGTGCCGCCTGTTCGCGCGGCGTCGTCGGTACGACACTGTGGTCCTCCATGATTTCCGGATCAGGTCCTAAGAAGAGCACGTTCTCTTCGAGAAATTTTTCAATGATCGACTTTTCTTGGTCACCGCCCATGGCCGTTACCTCAATATGCTTGGTCTAGTAATGATCAGCATGCTAGTTTTTCACCAGCCACGCAGAGCCCGAGAGACCCATGGTCAAGTGCCAGCCGGGCTCGACTAAATAGGTCGTGCGCGGTGTTTCAATCAGCGCTGGCCCTTGGATCTCCATGCCGTCCGTCACCGCTTCGAGATCGTAAACACGCGTCATCTGCGCTTCTTTCAGTTCGGGGAACCAACATTCGCGCTCGGCGCGCGCCTTCGGCGCCTTGCCGCCGGATTTAGTCGAGCGCTGCAAATCAAGTCGCTGATGTTCGACATAGGACACCACGCGAATGACATTAATTCGCACTCCCGCTTCCGGTGCTTGACTACCTTCGCCGAAGCGCTGCGCGTAGTTCACGCTGAAACGATCGAGCAACGTGATAACGTCATGCATCGACGCCAACCGGCTCAAGGGGCTGGTGACGCTGATCTGCGCGAGTTGGTTACCATAGCGCATGTCCAATTCGACACGCGTTTTGATGTCCGCGGGGTTAACACCCTGACGCGCTAAATCTTCGCGACCACGTTGTTCCAATTCTTCGACCGTGGCATTGAAGACCGTGAATTCTTCGAGCATTTTGCGCATGGTGGCGTCATACAGCATGAGATAAAGCGATTTCTCATGGATATGTAGTGCGTCCATATTGCCCGCACCAAGGGCCGAGAACACCGAGCTAAAAGGTGGGATTAGCACGCGCGAGATCCCGATGCTTGTGGCATAACCGCAGGCGTGGATCGGACCGCCGCCGCCGTAACTCAGGATGATGAAGCGCTTCGGGTTGTAGCCCTTGACGGCGACTTCCTTAAAGATCGCCGCGGCCATGTTCGAATCGACTTTGCGCTTAATCGCCTTCGCGGCCTCGATTAACGACATGCCCGAAGGTTTACAAATATATTCTTCGATAGCGCGTTCGGCGCGCCGCTTGTTGATCTTGATCGTGCCGCCCGCGTAGTTGTCTTGATCAAGATAGCCCAGAACCAGGTTTGCATCCGTGGTGGTCGGAAATTTGCCACCACGGCCATAGCACGCCGGTCCCGGATCGGAACCCGCGCTATCCGGTCCCACTTCAATGGCTTCCCACAATCGGTCGTAACGCGCGATCGAACCGCCGCCAGCGCCGAGCGTGTGCAAATACGTCATCGGCGTACTGACCAACCAGCGATCGATCACCGGATTGAAGTCGTAGAACTTCACGCCGTCGGCGGTTACGAGGCCAATATCGAAACTCGTTCCGCCCATGTCGGTCGCGATGATATTCGGTTCCTTGAACTGCGCCGAAATATAGTTCGACGCCTCGAGGCCCGCGACCGGTCCGGAGTGGATCGTCTGCAAGGCGTGCGTCGAATTGAGCTGCGCCATGCCTGAGGTGTTATGGACTAACAACATCGGGCGCGTGTAACCATTCTGGCGCAGCACGATCTCTAGCGAGGACATGCCGTGATACATCTGGTCGTGGAGATAGGCATCCAGCACCGCAGACATCGTGCGCGAGTACTCGGCCTTGCGACCAGCCACGCGGTGTGACAACACAATCGGAATCGCACCCAACACGTGCGTCGGATATTCCAACAAAATAATTCGCTCGACTTCCTTTTCGTGCGACGGATTCACCACCGCGTTGATCAGCGAGACCACAAAAGCTTGCGCGCCCTGATCCACCAGCTTGCGGACTTGGCGACGGACGTTCTCCTCATCGACGCTAAGCACGGACTCGCCTTTATAATCGATGCGCTCTTCGATGCCGACGATGAGACTGATGGGCACTAACGGAATCGGGCGATCGGCCCCTGGAATATCCGTTTGCGCCATGTCGGATAAGCCATCGCCATAGCCACGCGCACGCATCAGCGGGACCGCCGATTCGAATCCGGCCGTGGTAAGCAGGCCCACACGTGGACCGGTACGCTGGATTAAGGAGTTGGTGCCCAACGTCGTGCCATAGCGCACCGCATCGACCGAGCTCAACACCTCGCGGACTGGCTTGCCGAGATCGCCACAGGCTTTTTCCAACGCCTCCATGAAACCCGCGGCCAGGTTATGGTGGGTGGTCAGCGCTTTCGATTCGACATACTGATCGTCGAATGCCAGGAAGCAGTCGGTGAAGGTGCCGCCGATGTCTACGCTAACCCGCCGCATTGGTCTTCCCCTCGTTCGTCTTATGACGCGCTTTGAGTTTGTCGATATCGAGTTCGATATCGTGGGTCAGTGGATGGCCGGGCGGCAGGTATTCGTTCTCGATCAACGTGCCGCAGCTCGGACAATAGAATTCAATGATGCGACACCATTTCGGGTCTGGTGCATAGGTGAACGGATAACTATCGTCCAAAATGGGATGATGAATTTCGCGCGGGTCACGGTTATACACCAGCAACCCTTCTTTATAATTGCCGCGTGCCGAGCCAATGTCGTGGTCACAGCGGCGACAGTGCCAGTGTTCGCTCTTGAGATCGATCTCGAGGTATTCGGTGATCGCCACGCGTTCGTTACTCATGCCTTGCCCTCCTCTAACACGAGGTCTTGGTTACTGGTCACCCGCAAGCGCCACGCGGCGTCTATGAGGCAGGTCAAATAGTCGCCTTTTAACAAGCATGGGCCATTCAATGTGTGGCCCGGCGCGAGATCCTTATCATTAAACACATTGATGGCGCGCTTTCCACCAGTGCCGAACAGTACTTCCGTGCGACCTGCTGGTGGCGGACTAACACCGACTCCGGCGCGGTCGGCCACTAGTTTGGTCGTCGGTAATTCAAATACTGCTTTCAGCGTGAGGCGCGGGTCAGCAAGCCCAGTAATCGCCGCGACGTCGCCCGTTTGCGGCGATTCGGCCACCGCCCCATCCGTCGCCGACCACACCGAGTAAGCATAACGGCAGGCCTCGGGTTCAACGCCTTCACCGGCCATGTCGCGCCGTGCGCGGGTGGTCATTTTCGCCTTGATGTCGCCGACGCGCTTGGCGCTATCCGCGTTCAGCGGCTCGTGGTACTCGTGCGCCAGATGACTAAACCCAATCCCAAACGCGCTGAATACAGACGCCAGGCGCGGCACAATCACCTGCTTGATGCCGATGGCCTGCGCGATGCCAGAAATAATCATGGGGCCACCGCCACCGTACGCAAGCAGTGTGGTGTTTGCGGGCACCGCGCCGGCGGCCTTCAAAATGCTGCTGACTTGAGCGCCGACCTGCTGTTGAAACGCCGCGATAATCGCGAGCGCCGCATTCTCAACGCTTACGCCTAAGGGCCCGCCTACTTGCGCTTTAATCGCGACCGCCGCGCGTTCGCGATCGAGTTTTAATTCCCCGCCTAAATATCGCTCGCCGTCCAACACGCCGGCGAGGAGCAGGGCATCGGTCAAGGTCGCAACCGTGCCGCCACGACCAAAGCACGCCGGCCCCGGCACCGCGCCCACACTTTCCGGGCCGATCTGGATTTTGCCGTTGGCGACCAAAATTATCGAGCTGCCACCCAGACC
This sequence comes from Gammaproteobacteria bacterium, assembly GCA_043738965.1. Classification (GTDB taxonomy): domain Bacteria; phylum Pseudomonadota; class Gammaproteobacteria; genus CAIKBL01. The sequence goes on along the minus strand of JAYUEZ010000248.1, from coordinate 48 downwards.
GAAACTCTGGAGTTTGGGCAACGGAAACGACGTTGACAGTTCTTCCAC
>JAYUEZ010000247.1:0-1996 GCA_043738965.1 Gammaproteobacteria bacterium | reverse complement strand
CCCGGCGCCAACGACGATGGCGTCGAGGGTCCGAATAGCAGTTTTCGAAGCGATCGTTGATTGAGTAGCGGACATGGTTCGATCTCCTGGAAGTTCTTGACGCGCGCGTCGATAAGGCGCGCGAGCGCAGCGCAGTATACTGAAACTTAGCGGGAAAATTGAGCGGAAAATAGGTGGTTGATTACGCGTGACCGTGGGCTAGGCCGCCAGTTTGGTTAAAAAGTATGGCGCGCGCTTCGAGATGTCCGCCAATGCCGTGCATAAAAATCAATTTCTCGGAATTGCCCATGCCGGCTTCCGCCACGCGCGTGCTGCCAAAGGTTTTGGTCGGCACAAAGCGTACCTGCGTGCCGAGCATGTCAAGCCATAGACTCACGGTGTTTTTCCTTTATTGCTTAACGCCAAGCGTGGGGGTCAACGTTTAGTGCTGCATCATTTCGTGGCCCCAGTCGCTCAACCGAGAATACGTGCGCACGGTCCAGTGCGCGTCGTCGATCACCGCCCCGCCCCAGCCGATTTCAACCCCGAAACCGCTTGGCGTTACCGCATAAAACGAAAACATCCCGTCATTAGGGTGATGGCCCAAACCCATCATCATCGGCACGTTCGCTTTGAGGCAACGGTCATACGCCAACCCAACGTCGTTCATATCGCCGACTTCGAGCATGAAATGGTGAATTTTTTTTGGCGACGGGATCTCCGCCATCGCCGCTGAGTGATGACGACCAGTTGCCGTGTGATAAAACGTGGCGTCAATCACGGGCCCGCCAGGGGCGACTTCGCCTTTGATGTAGTCGCTGACACGCAAGCCCAAAATTTCACTATAAAAACGGTGGCTGGCGGTTTTACTTTTCGCCGCCGCGACAAAATGCCCCAGCCCAAGGCGCCCGGCGACGAAATGACTTTTAAGCACGCGGGAGTGAAAGGGTTCACTCATGGGGGCAGTGGCCGGTCCGAAATAGAGCTCGTGACGCAGATCATTCGGATCCGTGCAGTGGAACAATTGCTTCACGCGCCGACTCCGCGCAAGTTCGTCATTACCGGGCTCCACCGCAACTCCAGTCCGGCGCATGTGCGCAACTAACGCGGCCAGCTCATCTTCGGTGTCGAGCTCCCAGCCTGCGGCAACTAAATCGTCGCGCTCACCGTGTTCGACGAGGAAGCGCTGCGCATGATGATCGATGCGGAAGCCAAGCGTGGTTTCGGTGGTTTCCGGTGCGACATGGACGCCGAGAATGTCGACTGCAAATTGTTGCCAGCGCGCCAGATCGCTTGCTTCAAATACCAGATAACCAAGCGAAGATGGACCGGCGTGGATGGGTGTAGTCATAAATTCTCCAGAGAAAAGCCGCAAAGGTCGCCGAGTATAGAACGGTGTGCAGCCGCACAGAAACAGGTTGCGGAAAGGGTAGGCAGCGAATGGGAAACAACGGTCGTCACCGATTATCACGTAGGGTTTGGAGTTTGGTTGACGGTCCAGTCATACGGAATGAATTCCAGCGCGTAAGGTTTCGGGATCTTGGAAGAATGACAGAACGTCATCGCACCATAGATACCGCCAAACCGGTCAAGTTCCTAGACGTCGATCAATGATGCCGAAGTTTCGATTCTTCGATTAGTCGGCCACCAACTCGATGCGACGCCAAGCGCCGCCGCGAAAACGCCAATAGAGCACGAGCGCCAGGAGCCCAAGATAAATCAACAGCCAGGCCACGGCGCTGCGTTCGGCGCCGCCGAAATAACGGACCGTCACCCAGCTGCCGGGCAGGAATAGGAGCCACGCGAGGATGCCGCGTGTCCACATCGCGAACGTGGTGTCTCCGGCCGCGCGCAAGGCCTCGCTGACAGTGATGCCTGCTGCATCGAATAATTGCCAGAGCGCGGAGAAGACCAGCATTTGAACGCCGACGGCGAGGAATGTCGCACCGGAATCGCCCGCCGGCACGAAGGGCCGGAGCAGCAGTGCCGGGAAAAGCAGATAGGCGACGCCGACCAA
>JAYUEZ010000246.1:0-14141 GCA_043738965.1 Gammaproteobacteria bacterium | reverse complement strand
GGACCGGGACTGTCACGCGCCTGTTCAACCACGCACCCGAACCCGTGATCGAAATCCATCCCCAAGATCTGCAACGACGCGGCTTATCGAAGGGCGATTTGGTTACGGTGCGCTCGCGGCGTGGGACGGTAACGCTCAAAGTCGACGCCAATGACAGCGTCCGTATTGGTGAAAGTTTTATTCCGATGCACTGGGGTAGTCAGTGGTGGAATGGCTTAGGCGTCAACGGCCTAACCCAGGACGCCTTTGATCCGGTCTCGAAGCAACCCGAACTCAAGGCCGCGGCGGTCAATCTCGAAGCCGCGAACCTGCCGTGGCGCTTGATGGTCATGGTGGACAGCGGCGCGAATCACGACGCGTGCGACTTAACACGGCTGCGCCGATATCTCGAAAAGTTTGACTACGCAAGCTGCGGCCGTTTTGGCGGCATCCACGAGGGGTTGGTGCTACGGGCCGCGCATCGTAGTGCGCCGAGTGCCGATCTACTAGCGGCCTTACAAGCCGATCTTGGCTTACAACCATCGGCCGAACTGATGGCGTACGAAGATCGCGCGCGCGGCATGAGTCGCGTATTGCGAGTCCACGACGGCCGCCTGGTGGCGGTCTTCTTGGCGGGTGACATCACCGGTTTTGACTGGCTGCAAGAATGGTTGGACGCGGGCCATTCAACGCTTGAGACTGGCGCGCGCCTGCTCGCGCCAAGCGCGTCGCCACCACGCGCCACGCCGCCAGCGAGCCGCGTGATCTGCGGGTGTGAAAATGTAACCGAAGCGGCGATCGAGTCGGCGCTGCAACGCGTTAACGCGCGTGAACCCTCCGTGTATGGCTACCTCCAGCGTGAACTGAAATGTGGAACGGGCTGCGGTTCTTGCGGTCCCGAGCTCAGGCACTTAATTGCGGATCGCACGGCGGCGGCCACGGTATAGTTGTCGTGGCTAGTCAATTCGCGCGTTATATAAAGGAAATTGGCCGCGGTAGTCACGGTGCAAAAAGCCTGTCCTGCGCTGATGCCGAGGCGCTCGGTCGGGCAGTGTTCGCAGGCATTGTACCGCCTGGCGTGCTCGGTGCAATTCTGATCGCGCTCAGGATGAAGGGCGAATCATTGGACGAACTACTCGGCTTTCATACGGCACTTACTTCGGATATCGCGCAACTATACCTCCCTCCTCACCCCCATTTGACGGTGGTGATCCCGAGCTATAACGGCGCCCGCCGCCAACCGAACCTGCTGCCCCTGCTGGCGTTACTGTTACGCGAATTAGGGATCAGGGTCTTGATTCACGGGCCGCTCGAAGTTGCCGAACGGATCACGACCGCGCAAATCTTATCGAGCCTAAAGATTCAACCGGCGACGTCGTGCGCGGAAGCGGTGTCACAGCTCGCCACCACACAGCTGGCCTTTTTACCCACCGAGTATTTATCACCACCGCTCGCCAACCTCCTCGCCTGGCGATCGATGCTCGGCGTACGGAATATCGCGCACAGCTTGGCGAAGTTGATTGATCCGATGGTGGGAAGCAGCCTACGTCTGGTCGCGATCACGCACCCGGCGTATCAGCAGTTGCTGCGCGAACTATTGTCGTTAACGAAGGCAACAGCGCTCCTGCTGCGCGGCGCCGAAGGGGAAGCGGTGGCGAGCGCCAAGCGCTTACCCGCGATGGATCGCTTTGACGCTGGCACACATAGCGAATTTCCAAGCTTGGCCACTGAAGGCACCGACCCCGGAACCGCTAACCTGCCGTCGTTAGACGCCGCCGCGACTGCCGATTTTATTCAACGCGCACTCAGCTCGCAGCCCGAACTGATTCCCGCACCCATTCTTCAGCAAGCAGCCGGCGTGCTCGTCGCGGCGCGGGCTGCTGATAACTTGGACGCCGCGCACGCGCTACTTCGTCGGCATTTATCGCGTGGCAACGGGTGATGAAAAAATCGAGTTGGAATTTTGGATGGAGAAAATCACACGATAAATCGCCGCTGAAGATGTCAGAGAAAATGCGCGATCGACGGGTTGTTTCCGAATCGCCCACTGGAATCGGAAAACACCTATGAACAAACGTGGCAAGGTTTTCTTAATCGGCGCCGGGCCCGGCGATCCCGAGCTGTTGACGATTAAGGCGGTGAAGGCGCTCGGCGCGGCCGACGTTATTTTAATTGACGCCTTGGTCAATCCAGCTGTACTAGAACATGCGCAAGCTACCGCCCGTGTGATCGAAGTTGGCAAGCGCGGCGGTTGTCGTTCAACCCCACAAGCGTTGATCGAACGATTAATGACGCGGGAAGCACGAGCGGGACTGGTGGTGGCGCGCGTCAAAGGCGGCGATCCCTGTATGTTCGGACGCGGTGGCGAAGAGTTAGAAACTTTGACGCGCGCCGGCATCGAAGTCGAAATCATCAATGGGATTACGGCCGGCATCGCGGCGCCAACCGCCTTTGGGATCCCGGTCACGCATCGTGAGGCGGGACCCGGTGTTATTTTTGTCACGGGCCACACCCGTGATGGCGACGAACCCGATTGGCGCGCGCTGGCTGCGACTAAATTATCACTGGTGATCTATATGGGCGCGGCGCGGGCGCGAACGATTGCGACGCAACTCGTCGCTGGTGGGTTGGCGGCGAGTACTCCTGTCGCTGTCATTGCCCGTGCGTCGGGGGCCGACGAATGCGCGGAAATGATGAGTCTAGGGGAGTTAGAAAGCCGTGGTCTGTCGCCGAGTATCGCGAGTCCGGCGATTATTGTGATCGGGGAAGTGGTTCGGCGGCAGGTGCTACCCGCTGGTTCAACGCAGAATCACCGGCCGGTCGGGCAGCTCGTTCTGGTGTCCCGTGGTAGCCGGAAAATGGCGAGCGATTAATTCGTTCACGCACTCAACCAATACGATCGCGCCCCGTTCATAACGCCCCGCCGCGAATTCCGCCTCGGCTGCCGCGCAGGCGGCGCGCCATTCGTGCTCTGTCACCCTTCCGCGATACCCGCGGTCCGCCACGATTTCAATCGCGCGTTCGGCCAACAGCACGTACAACAGCACGCCATTGTTAAGATCGGTATCCCACACACGCAACTGATTAAAAACCGCCTGCGCACGCGCCGCGGCGGAACGATGCGTCCATAATTCCTCAAGGTGCAGCGCGCCTTCAATCGCGAACCGGAGTTCACCCGCGTGCGCCGCTTCGCCGGTGTGGATCGCGGCTTCGATATGATCGAGGGCAGCCGCTGGGAATGCTGCGCGCAGATGCCAACGCGTGGTGATCACATGACGCCAAACACGCCGTAACATCACCAACTCCCCGAGGCGCCGCCGCCACCGAACGAACCACCCCCGCCGCCGCCAAATCCCCCGCCGCCGAAGCCTCCCCCTAGACCACCAAAACCGCCGTAGCGACCGGAGCTCACCCACGGGCCACCCCCACCGGCGCCGCCAAATACGCTCGCGATAATAATGGCGGCGACGGCTGATAGACCCGCCATCGGTAGAAAACTCGTCAACAAGTAGGTAATACCGCCGCTCGCGAGACCGGCTAAGCCGCTGCGGATTGGCGCGGCGCCGCCACGGCCACGAAAAAAGGTCGCAAAGAAAAAGGCCAAGAAGAGCGCTATCGGCAAGGCGTCGCCGCCAGCCACCGGTGCTTGCTTCGGTACTGGCAACGCTTCGCCTTGAATCACCGCCAACACACGTTCGACTCCCGCGTTTACGCCAGCGTACAAGTTTCCTGACTTGAAATGCGGCACCACGGTTTCATCGATGATGCGCTTCGCGATCGCGTCGGGCAGCACGCCTTCCAAACCGTAGCCCACTTCGATGCGTAGATGTCGATCATCTTTGGCAATCACCAAGATCGCGCCGTCGTCGACGCCTTTGCGGCCAAGTTTCCAAGCTTCCGCGACGCGCAACGAGAAACTCTCGATCGCTTCGCCGTCGGTGGTCGGCACTAACAACACCGCGACCTGCGCGCCTTTTTGTTTGGTGAACTCGGCAAGCCGGGTTTCTAACGTGGCTTGCTCCTGTGGCGTGAGCGTGCCGGTGGTATCCGTGACCCAGTGGGCGAAGGGCGGAACGGCAATTTCGGCATGCGCGGTGAAGGCCATCAGCAAAATGATCGCCATGGTAAAGAAGTGCAATCCGGCCTTGGTGTTAATTGCTAACTTCCTTCTCTTCCGGATGAGTTAAAGCAGGCCGTCCAAGAGCGAATGCTGCGGGGTCCGTAGGATGGTCTTGGCGGCGACCGTGCGGCCGCAGGGACGCGGCCGCCGAGCCTACAGGGATGTGCTTGTGGCGTGTCGCCGCCAAGACCATCCTGCGGGCTGGGTCGCCAATCATCGTCACTGAATTTCGCCTTTTTGCTCGGCCTATTTCCCGAAATCGACTACTGGTGGCTTGGCGAGCGCGGCTTCGTTCTCTACCGCGAAGTTCGGCTTGGTCGTAAAACCAAACATCTTGGCGGTGAGGTTCGACGGAAACGAGCGTACTGTGACGTTGTACGTCTGAACTGAATCGATATAGCGTTTGCGCGCGACCGCGATCCGGTTTTCGGTGCCCTCGAGTTGCGCTTGCAGGTCGCGGAAATTCTGATCTGATTTCAAGTCCGGGTAGCGCTCAACCACCACCATCAACCGTGATAAGGCGCCCGACAACTCGCCTTGCGCGGCTTGGAATTGCTGGAACGCTTGCGGATTATTAATGAGCTCGGGCGTCGCCTGGATAGAACCGACTTTGGCGCGTGCTTGCGTCACGCCGATAATCACGTCGCGTTCTTGTTTGGCAAACCCTTCAACGGTCTTAACCAAGTTCGGAATCAGATCGGCGCGGCGTTGGTATTGGTTTAGCACTTCCGACCAGGCGGTTTTGATCGCCTCATCGGTGGTTTGTAAGGTGTTGTAACCGCAGCCGGCAAGCAATAACACCAGACTTAGTACGGCACTGCGTTGGATTGCAAGCATAGACTCCCCTTAATCATGCATTGTTGTATTGGCCCACTTTACAGCACTGGCCGACGGCGGCCTAGAACTCAGGCCGGTCGAGACTGCTTAAGCGGCGGAATTCGCCGATAGTCAGCGGCAATTCGAATCTTTATTATCGGGTAGGCGACGAGGCTTACTGGCAGCGCCGAGCGGGCATGCCGCCTCGCCTACGCTCAACTAACGTTACCGAGGAGGCTCCCGATGGGCGAAGTTGGCACCACCAAAGTTTTCGAAAACGACAAAATCATTTTATGGGAGTTCGTCCTCGATCCGGGCGAAACCACGCCCTGCCATACGCATAAACATGATTATTTGTTTTATGTGTTGGAGGGCACCACGCTCGAAGTATTCGATAAGGACGATAAATATCTGGGTTCGTTCGAATCGAAAACCGGCGCTACGTTTCCGTTGAAGATTGACGGCGAAGAACTGGTCTCGGCGGATGACAAAGGCCTGCGGGTACCGGCGACGCACAGCGCGCGGAATGCCGGTCCAACGCGCTATCGCGAAATTCTGGTCGAGACCAAACGCCAATTAAGCGTGTGACCTACGTCAGCCAACCCTTGCGCCGGAAATACCAAAAGGGCGCCAACACCGACAGCCCCATCAACACCAATGACATGGGATAGCCGTACTGCCACGTAAGCTCTGGCATGGTCTTGAAATTCATGCCGTAGAGGCTCGCAATCAGCGTCGGCGGCAGCAGCGCGACCGATGCCACCGAAAAAATCTTGATGATCTTGTTCTGGTTGATGTTGATGAAACCGACTGTCGCGTCCATCAAAAATTTCAGCTTGTCGAAGAGAAAGCCCGTGTGACTTTCGAGTGAGTCGATGTCGCGCATGATCTGGCGCGCGACCTCGAATTGCTCGGCGGAGAGCACGCGACCGCGCATCAAGGCCGAGGTCGCACGCCGGCTGTCCATCAGATTGCGCCGGATATAGCCGTTTAAGTCTTCTTCTTGCGCGATCTCCGACAATACTTCCGCCGCCGCTTCGTCGTTTAAATTGGTGCCCAACACCTTGTCGCTGAATTTATTCAATCGCGCGTAAATCCCTTCGAGCGCATCAGCGGAATATTCGGCATTCGCGGCATACAGTTCGAGCAATACATCCTTGCCCTCTTCTACATAGCCAGGCTGCATGCGTGCGCGCAACCGCAACAAGCGAAAGACCGGGATGTCTTCGGCATGAATACTAAACAAGATATTGTCGCGTAGTACGAACGCGACGCGGACGACTTCGCTATCTTCTTCGTTCAACAGAAAAAAGTCGGAGCGAATGTGTACTTCGCCGTTTTCCTCAACGAAGAAGCGCGCCGAGGCTTCGATATCTTCAACTTCTTCTTCATCGGCGTGGGCTTTTAACGTCATGCCAAAGACTTCGTGCGCCCAACCGAGCTCAATGGTGGTCGCCTCATCAAAATCGACCCACACGGGCCGTACGGCGCGCAGGTCTTCGAGCGAGTCCACCTGCATCTGGCGCAGGCGACCAGAATCGAGCTCGAAGGCATTGATCATGGGAAGGTCACAACGTGTTTTATGGGGAACCGCCGCTGCCGACCGCAACGCGTACGGTTTCGACGGCGCCGGCCGCTTTTTGTTGATGTATATCCTCTAGCTGCCCGTCATACGTCAGACAAAAAAGTGTCTTGCCATCATCCCCACCGAGCTGACACGCCACTGCGCGTTTGTCGCCCACCTCGACGATGTCGGTGATCTCGCCGCCGTCGAGCACGCGGATAAATTCTCCGGAATTGAAACACGAAACCCAGATCCCGCCAGCGGCATCGAGACAGATGCCATCGGGCATGCGCTCGTCGAAGGTGGCATAGACGCGACGCTTCGACAGGCTGCCGTCGGCGGCGATCTCGAATGCCGATAAACGCTTCGCCCAGGTCTCCGCGACCACTAGCGTCTTACCGCCGTCTTTGATCACGGCGCCGTTGGGAAAGTCGAGTTCGCCCGCTACCACACGCGCTTTGCCATCGGGTTCGACGAGGATCAAATCAGCTAAGGCGTTTGCCGCGCCCGCAAACAAGTCGTAGCCGAAATTGCCGGCATAGGTCCGGCCCTTGGTATCGGTGACGACGTCGTTCACATCACCGGCGGCGAGTTGCTTTAGATCCGCATGCACCACCAGCTTGCCGTTGACGAGTTTCATGATCTTACGATCCGCCATCGACACCACCAGTAACGTGCCATCGGGTAGAAAGCCCAACCCCGACGGACGTTGCGGCACTTCACACACCACGCTGCTGACACCGGTCGCACTCATTTTGTAGACCTTGAAAGCCCACATATCGGAAAACCACAAATGGCCTTGACGCCAGCGTGGCCCTTCGAGAAAAACGAAACCATCGACGAGCAATTGGGTGTGGTGCTTGTGCATGAAATGTCGCTCCCGTTGAGGTCTAGGATCGGTCGGTCTTAGTGCACGTAGTCTAGCCGATTCGTCGCGCGTACAAGCGCGCGGCGAATATGATTCCTTGACTTAACGCTGCACTCCTCATGCCTCCGAATAACTATCGCGTAGGCGTAGCCAGGTCATCGAGTAGGGCAGGTCCGCTTCGTCGCGGCCCTTGGGCACCAGGTCGAGTAAATGATAAGCGCCGTTAACCATGTCGAGGCCACGCGCGTAACACGAATAAGTATGGAACACGGTGTCGCCATCGCGATAGAACACGCTGATGCCGGGGGCTTCTTCGACTGGAAATTTGCTCACTCGATAGTTGTAGGTCATCTCGCCCGCCGCCATCTCGGCGGGGGTGAACGAGACCTGGTAATCGAAATTAAAATCACTACCCAACGAGGACACCCACTCGAAATTCCAGCCCATGCGTCGCTTGAAAGCGAGTAACTTGTCGAGCGGCGAGCGCGAGACGGCGATTAACGTGACATCACGGTGGGCTAAATGCACGTCGATGCCGTTGTAATTGTCCGCCCAGAACGAACAGCTCTTGCAGCCATCAGTCCATGCCTCTGGAAACATAAAGTGATAGATCAGAAGCTGGCTGCGCCCCGCAAATAAATCGGCCAAGCTTTCGCGGCCGCGGGTGGTCTCGAAGTGATAGACCTTGTCGACCTTGATCCAGGGCAACTCACGTCGCTCGCGGCTCAGTTCGTCGCGCAGGCGCGTGAATTCTTTTTCCTTGCGCAATAACTCGAGGCGTGCCGTGTGCCAGTCCGCGGCGCTGACGACTGAATGTTGGTTCATCGTAATCTCCTGTAGGTTGCTTAAGGAATCCACTCGCCGCCACCTTGAAGCGCGGTGCGCGAACTATCGGACTAAAACCGCGTTACGCGGTAGGGTGCAAGATCCAATTCCGTCCGCACGCCAGCAATTTCGTCGGCGACGAGACGACCAGCACCGGCCGCCATCGTCCACCCTAACGGTCCGTGACCGGTATTGAGGTACAGATCCGGCACGGCGGTCGCGCCCATGATCCCCACGCCATCGACGCTCATCGGCCGCAAGCCGGTCCAGGCCGCGCCATGATCGCGCTCGAGATACGGCTCGAACGCCGGATACAGTTGTTTGACCAAGCCGTACAAATTATTGATGCGGCTTGGCGTCAGCGCAAGGCTGTAGCCTGCGAACTCGGCGGTGCCGGCCACCCGCAAACGATTGCCAAGCGGACACACGGCCGCGTGCAGATGATCGTCGATCACCGGAATTACTGGACCCGCTTGCCAGCCATTCGAGGGCAACGTGATCGAATAACCTTTCACCGGAGCGACCGGCACACGCAGACCCAGCCCCTTGGCGAGTAACGGCGTGTAGCTACCCGCGGCGAGCACGACCTGCCCGGCAATTGGTTCGTCACCGTCGGTCACCACGCCGACTGCGCGACCGCCACGTAACAGTACTCGTTTAATGCGCGTGCCATAACGGAAAGTAACGCCGCGTCGTTCAAGATCGGCGGCGAGTAATTGACAGAAGCGATACGCGTCGCCCGCTTCATCGTCCGGAAAATACAGTCCACCCGCGAGTTGTGCGGCGATTGGCCCAAGCGCGGGTTCGAGTTCAACGGTGCGCGCGGGACTAATCACTTCGTACGCAATATTCCATTGCCGCAATAAATCGCCGAGCGCCGCCGCCGCGACGACTTCAGACTCGGTTCTAAATAGTTTGATCGTGCCGCGTTGGCGATAATCGTATTCACCGCCAAGCCCCTCGCGCAAAATCTTCATTTGCGCCAGCGAATAGCGCGCGAGCCGCGCGTTTTTCTCGAAGTTGCGTAAATAGTGAGAAGGTGCGGAATGGCGAATAAAAGCGACGCCCCAGGAGAGTAGGCGCGGGATCGCCGCCGGACGTACAAGTAGAGCCGCATCTTCGCGACCGAGCATTTTGAGGGCTTGCCAGAATACGCCCGGTGCATTCCACGGATTGGCTTGGCTCGCGTGCAGCATGCCACCATTGGCGAAACTGGTTTCAAGACCGGGTCCGCTAGCGCGGTCGATCACGGTGATTTCTAATTGATGACGGCGCAAAAAAAACGCCGTGGTCAATCCTAAGAGGCCGGCGCCGACAATGAGAACGCGCATGCGTGAGGACCTAATAATCAATCGGTGATAAGGTAGCCGCGAACTGTTCTATCTTACCGCGCTCGCACTTCGGCGCGGCGCGCCTTGCGTGACCTTTGATGGCAAGGAGGACTTACGTGAAACTGGTTGCAGATATCGGTGGTACAAAAACCCTGCTGGCGGTCGCCGACGGCGGCGTACTGAGTCATCAAGCACGCTACGAAAACGTCGAGTTCGATTCGGCGGATACCTTGCTGGCGCGCTACCTCGAAACCTTGCCGGCGGCGACGCGTGGTGGTTTACGACGTGCAAGTCTCGCGGTCGCCGGTCCCGTGCAGACAGACTCGGCGCGGGTCACGAATCGCCCGCACTGGCATCTTCAAAAGACGGCGCTGGCCACGCTGTTAGGCGTGTCGGAAGTGGTGTTGCGTAACGACTTCGTCGCCACTGCCTTAGGCCTCGCCGGCCTTGCGCCAGCCGAACTTGTCACCCTGCAAGCGGGGCAGACTGAGTCCAGTTCACCGCAGTTATGCCTCGGCCCAGGGACTGGTCTCGGGGTCGCTGCCGTCGCGAATGGACAAGTGATCGCGAGCGAGGGTGGCCATATCGCATTTGCGCCAACCGACAGCGAGCAGGTCGAACTGTGGCGCTTTCTCGGGGGTGAGCATCGTCGGTTGATCGCGGAGCGTGTGTGCTCCGGACCGGGACTTCTGGCTTGCTATCGATTTTGTTTGATCCGCGCCGGCCATGCGCTGCCCCCGGACCTCGATCCAGCGGAGGTCGTGCGCCGCGCCGACAGCACTTACGATCCCGATGCACGGCACGCTTTGGCCTTGTTCGCGCGGTTGTTTGGCGCTTTCGCCGGCGATCTGGCGTTGACCTTTCTGGCCCGCGGCGGTGTCTATCTCACGGGGGGGGTCGCGCCGAAAATTCTTAACCATTTGCAGACCGGCACGTTCGTCGAGGCGTTCAACAGTAAAGCTGAACATTCCGATCTAGTGCGGCGGATCCCCGTGCATGTGGTGCTCGCCGAAGATCTCGCGTTACGCGGGGCGGCGGTGGATGTGCGAAGCGCTTAAGCGTCAGACATCGATGGGCGCCAAGATCAATCCCGCCAACGGCGGCAAGGTCAAGACCAGGGACGCGTTGCCGTGCGCATCGATACTTGGCGGCAACGCGAGATTACCCATATTGGTCCCACCGTAATACGCGGAATCACTGTTGATGAGTTCACGATATTGCATGGCTTCTGGGACCGGTAGCCGATAACCCGGACGCGGCACGGGGGTAAAATTAAGCACCACCAGCACATGCCGGCCGGTGCGATCGCGGCGCGTGTAGCTGAGGATCGAGTGCGGCGCATCGTCGCAATCAATCCATGCAAAACCACCCGGCTCGCAATCCAGATCGTGCAAGGCGGAATTGGCCTTGTACAGATGATTGAGATCGGACGTCAGACGCAGAAGTCCGGCGTGTGCCGGTTCCGTTACACATGTCCAGTCGAGCTCCCAACCGATCCGCCACTCGCGCGGCTGGCCGAATTCGTTGCCCATGAAGTTAAGCTTTTTGCCTGGCGTGGTGAGTTGATACAGCATCAACAATCGAACATTCGCGTAGCGCTGCCAAGGGTCACCGGCCATCTTGGCCGGCAAGCTCCCTTTCCCATGCACCACTTCATCATGCGAGAGCGGCAATAAAAATCGCTCGCTGTAGGTATAAAGCTGGCCGAAAGTCAGCAGCCCATGATGGAAGTGACGATGGATCGGTTCGAGTTTTAGATAGCTCAAGGTGTCGTTCATCCATCCCATGTTCCATTTGAGCGAAAACCCTAGGCCGCCGTCGCTGGTGGCATGCGTCACGCGCGGCCAAGAGGTCGATTCCTCGGCGATGGTCAACACCCCCGGAAACTCGCGGTGAACCATGTCATTCAAGCGGCGCAGGAACTCGATCGCTTCGAGATTTTCGCGTCCGCCAAAGCGATTCGGGACCCACTCGCCGGCGCGACGCGAGTAGTCGAGATAAAGCATCGAAGCGACCGCGTCGACGCGCAGTCCATCGAAATGAAATTCAGCCAACCAGTAGTGCGCGCTCGACAGCAAAAAGCTCACGACCTCATTCCGGCCGTAGTTAAAAATGTACGTGCCCCAGTCGGGGTGACGATTGAGTTTCGGATCGGCATGTTCATACAGCGCGCTGCCGTCGAAATGCGCGAGCGCACCGTCATCCGCCGGGAAATGTCCGGGTACCCAATCGAGCAGTACGCCGAGTCCCGCGCGATGACATTCATCGATCAACCATTTCAGATCGTCCGCACTGCCGAAGCGCGACGTCGGCGCGAAATAGCCTGTCGTTTGATAGCCCCAGGATTCATCCAACGGGTGCTCGGTGAGCGGGAGGAATTCGAGATGGGTGTAGCCGCGCTCGAGAACGTACGGAATCAAGCGCGCCGCGAGTTCGCGATACGAATAAAACCGGCCATCGGGATGACGCATCCAAGAACCGGCGTGTAATTCATAGATGTTGATGGGCGCGTGAAGCCAATCCCAGGCGCCGCGCTCTCGGCACCAGTCCGCGTCGTTCCATACATGGGTTGAACGGTAGACCCGCGATGCCGTCGCCGGCCTAAACTCGCTCGCGCGGGCACACGGGTCAGCCCGCACAAATACGGTTCCGCTCGCGCGATGACGCAACTCAAATTTGTAGCGCGTGCCGGCGGCAAGTTCGGGAATGAAGAGCTCCCACACACCGCTAGCGCCGAGAGTCGCCAGCGGATGGCAACGTCCGTCCCACGCATTAAATTCGCCCACCACCGAGACGCGCGCGGCATTTGGGGCCCACACCCGAAACTGCACGCCAGCAACGCCGTGGCGGAGGTCGGGCAGTGCACCGAGCAAGCGGTAGGTTTGGGTGTTACGACCTTCGGCGAACAAATACAGCGCATCGGCGGGCGGTTCGGGTGGAAAAGCATAGGCGTCGAACTGCGGCTGACCATCAACCCACAATTGCCACGGTTGGGTGGGCGGACTTTTAAGCCGGATCTGAAACAGCCCGCTCGGATGCAGGCGTGCAAACTTGGCGCCATCAGGTCCGCCCCAGCGCAGCGTGTTGGCACCGACGCGATACACCCGCACCACCCACGCTGCGCCGTCGGGGTGCAAGCCGAGCGTCGCGAACGGATCATGTTCGGTGGCCTCGACCAGGCGTCGAATTTGGGCGTCGGTAATTGGCATGGTGGCCGGTATGATACCGGTTGAAGTCACTGGGCGGCGCGCCATTAGGTCGGGATCGATTCAGCCGCTAACGAACGATGACGTCACTCGGACATTCAATCCCCCTTACCCTAGCCCTCTCCGCAACAGGTGAGGGGAAAAAGAGTTACGCCGCGTCCGCTCCCGCAGAAGAGGATTGTAGCCGCACCATGACCACCGACACGCACCTCGATCTCGTTTGGCTCTGGCATATGCATCAGCCGGATTACCGTGACTATGCACGCGATGAATACGCGCTGCCGTGGACTTACTTGCACGGCATCAAGGATTACACCGACATGGCGGACCACCTCGAACGCCATCCCGAGGTGCATGCGGTGGTCAATTTTGTGCCGATCCTATTGGCGCAGTTGGCGGATTACGCTGCGCAAATCGCCACGCGCCAACTGCGTGATCCGCTACTTCGCCTGTTGGCGCATCCAACCCCGCACACCTGGTCCGAGGTCGAACGCGATCTGGTGCTCGCGGCCTGCTTCAAAGCCAATCACGAGCACATGCTCGCGCCGTTCACTCCGTATCAGCGCTTGCACGAGCTATTTACCGCGACACAAACGCTCGGTTTAACGGCTAGTCGCTATCTCGGCGGCGCTTACTTTGCCGATTTGGTGACGTGGTATCACTTGGCATGGATGGGCGAGACCGTGCGCCGGCGACATGCCTGGCTCCCCACGCTAATGGCGCAAGGCGAAGGCTTCACGCTCGACGATCGGCTCCGAATATTGAGTTTGATCGGCGACGAACTAGCCGCCCTGCCCGCGCGCTATCGCGCGCTCGCTGACCGCGATCAAATTGAATTGTCGACCACTCCGTACGCGCATCCCCTTGCCCCGCTATTGTTAGAGTTCGGTGCGGCGCGCGAAGCACTGCCAGGATTGGCGTTGCCGAGCGCGAACGCGTATCCGGGGGGTCGCGAGCGGCTGCGCAGCCACTTAAGCCTCGCCGTTTTGGATCATCAACAACGCTTCGGTCACGCGCCCGTGGGGATGTGGCCGGCGGAAGGTGCGATCTCCGGCCCAGCGTTAGTTGAATTCGCGGATCTGGGTTGTCAGTGGGTCGCGAGCGGCGAAGCAGTCCTTGCCAACACCCTGCATCAGGCCAACATTCCCTACCAGCGCGAACACGCTCTCTATCGGCCGTGGCGCGATGCCAGCGGAATTAACGTGGTTTTTCGTGATGACAAATTGTCGGATCTGATTGGTTTTGAATATGCGAAATGGCACGGTCATGACGCGGCTCGACATTTCATCGCCGAACTCGAAGCGATTCGCGCGGCGGCACCGGACACTGAAACGCCACTCGTGTGCATCGCGCTCGACGGTGAAAACGCCTGGGAGTATTACCCGTATAACGGGTATTATTTTTTCTCCGAGTTATACAGCGCGCTAAGCAG
>JAYUEZ010000245.1:0-14144 GCA_043738965.1 Gammaproteobacteria bacterium | reverse complement strand
GATTGCGCGCGAGAATTTCGTACCGGCGGATTACGAAACGCTGGCGTTCTCGGATATCCGCATCCCACTCGGACACGGGCAGGCCATGCTGGCGCCCATCTGGGAAGGTCGGCTACTGCAGGCAGTCGCCCCCACTAAGACGGCGCGAGTGCTTCAAATCGGGACCGGCAGCGGCTACCTCACCGCGCTGCTTGGTCATTTGTGTCAGGACGTGGTTAGCGTCGATCTGTTTGAGGATTTCATCACGGCCGCGACGCGTCGTCTGCGTATTGCGGGGATCACCAATGCGACGGTCGTGATGGGCGATGGGTTAGACGGTTGGCCTGCGCAAGGCCCGTACGATGTCATCGCCGTTACCGCCTCGTCGCCGGTCCGCCGTCCAAAAATTGAAGCACAGCTCGCGCCGGGCGGCAGGATGTTCATGGTGAAGGGCTCCAGTCCCGCGATGGAGGCCTTGCTGCTCACCCGGCTTGAGTCGGGTGAAATTCATAGCGAATCGTTATTCGAGCTCGAGCTTGAGCCGCTGATTGGCGCAGAAGAGGCGCCGAGGTTCGAATTCTGAGTGCGCGAAATTTCTCCGCACGAATTGCAGGCGCAATTCGCGACCGACCAACCGCTCATCCTCGACGTACGCGAACCGTGGGAGTTCGACGTGTGCCGAATTCCGGGTTCGATCAACATGCCACTCAATGGGATCCCGATGCACCTCGCAGAACTCAGTCGAACGGCGCCGCTCGTGGTGGTCTGCCATCACGGTATGCGTAGCGAGTACGCTCAGCACTTCCTCCTTGAAAACGGGTTTACCGATGTCGCGAATCTCGCTGGCGGCATCGACCGCTGGGCGCGGGAACTCGACCCCGAAATGGCGCGGTATTGAGCATGGTTATGACCATTAATGTTGTCAGCAACAATGAACCTCGCAGGAGCGCGCTATCAACCGTCGCAAGCATTACGCTTGCCATGCTAATGTCCAGCGGGAGCGTGACCCAGGCCGCCAATCTGCTCGACGCGCTAACCCTCGCCGAGCAGTCCGACCCCGTGTATCGCGAAGCCCAAGCGAAGGCCTTGGCGGTCGCCGAGGGCATTCCCCAGGCGCAGGCCGCGCTATGGAAACCAGAATTGAGCTTCACCACGGGTGGTAGCCATGTGCGCCAGGACATCAGTTCCGCACTCGCCATTGGCACGGGTGGCGAGTCTTCATTTCAAAATACCGACTACCGCCTGAATCTCACGCAGCCGGTTTATCACCAAGACCGTCGCATTCGTTTGAAACAAGCCGACCAACGGCTGCATCAAGCGCAAACCGAACTTGATTTCGCGCATCAAGAATTAATCTTGCGCGTCGCCGAACGCTACTTCGAGGTGTTGGCGGCGCAAGATAATTTGATCTTCGCGCAAGCCGAAAAGGAGTCGCTGGCGGGCCAGCTCGACCAGGCTAAGCAGCGATTTGAAGTGGGCTTGATCGCCATTACCGATGTCCAAGAAGCACAGGCTGGCTACGATCGCGCGGTGGCCCAAGAAATCGCGGCTGAAAATCAGCGTGAAAACGCCCACGAGGCATTGCGCGAAGTCACCGGCGCGCCGCAAACGGATCTCGTACCCTTGGGCCAAGAGCTGCCATTCAAGAAGCCGGATCCCGACAACATTGAAAATTGGACCACGACGGCGCTCACGCAAAATCTAGAAATTTCCGCCGCATTGACCGCGACCGAAATCGCCGAGCAGGAGATTCGAGCCCAGAGCGCCGGACACTATCCATCGCTCGATATTCAAGGCAGTCACGGTTTCAGTTCCCAAGGGGGACGCTTTGGGCAAACCGATATTGACAGTAGCGATATCGGTGTACGCCTCAATGTGCCGCTCTACGCCGGTGGCAGCGTCGTGTCGCGAACCCGCCAAGCCGCGCATGAACATTCGGCGGCGCTTGAGCGACTGGAAAAAGCACGGCGCGCGGTTTACCGCGAGGCGCACGAGGCCTATCTCGGCATCGTCGCCCAGATCAGCGCCGTGAAAGCCCTAAAACAAGCCGTGATCTCGTCGTCAACCGCGGTCGAATCGACACGTGCCGGCTTCGAAGTCGGCACGCGCACGACGGTCGATGTGGTTACCGCCGAACGCGGGCTATCGCAATCGCGGCGCGATTATTCACGCGCCCGTTACGATTACGTACTCGATATTTTGCGGCTAAAAAAAGCCGCCGGCACGCTTGCGCCACCCGATATCGCGGTTGCGAATGCTTGGCTGGCGCCGACGTCGCCAGCGGCCAAAGCCAACTAGCCGTTAATTGAAAGGATTAGCATGATTGCGAAAGCTAGCGCCGTGGGTGCTCACAAGTGCGAAATCGCCACCAGCACGCTGGTCGTGGTCGATATTCAACAACGCTTGGGCGATGCGATGCCGGGCAAGGTACTAAATCGCGTGCTGCAAAACACCGTGCTGCTGACGCGCACTGCAGGTTTGTTACAGATCCCGGTGTTACAGACCGAACAATATCCCGAAGGCTTGGGCGTGACACATGCAGTAGTCTCGGCGGCGCTGCCAACTGGCTCTCAATCGTTTACTAAAACCGCTTTTAGTTGCGCGCAAGTGACGACTTTCATGAGCGCCTTAGACCGCGCGGCCGAGCGTAGGCAAATAATCTTAGTGGGAATGGAAGCCCATATCTGCATTCTGCAAACCGCACTCGACTTGGTCATGGCGGGCTTCGAAACGTTCGTCGTGGAGGATGCTATTTGCTCGCGGCGCTTGGAGAACTATCAAAATGCGCTCGACCGCCTGCGCGATAACGGAGTGGCGGTGGTTAGTGCGGAATCGGTAGTGTTTGAGTGGCTGGCGGATTCTAAACATCCCCAATTCAAAGCGATCCAAACGTTGCTCCGCTAACGGAAAGGCTCTGAGCTTGCATGTTAGATCGTCAATCCGAAGCTCCGCGTATAAGCGGTCTGCAGAACCAACGCATCGGCGCTTGCCCGATGTCGGACCAGCGCCATGTCAGCCCGCGCTTCAACTTTTAGGGTCCCCCACGCGCGCTGCTGCATTTCAGTTAGCAGGACCGCGAGTGCCTCCACCCGATACGTTGCACGCACGCCGCTCCGTGCGTGGAGCAGCGCCAACCAACTGCTGTCGACTCCCCATGCGTCGGTATACACCATTCGCGATTCGAGCAACGTGTTGAGTGCGGTCGCCACTTCGGATGGCGGACGTCCGCGACTCGTCAAGATCTCGCGCGTGATCCCATGCAAGCCCTCCGCCTCGGCGGTCCAGTGGGTCCACTCGGGATACGGGTTGATCAAATAGCACGCCGTTTTACCGGTAGTCAGCGCCAGCCCGACTTCGATCGGGTAACTACCGCGACCGAAGCCAGACGCTTCGACATCGACAATATCGGGCAATACCGGGACAAGCGTTGCCAGATCAATTCACCGTATAGTTGCGCGCCTTCATGCACACGCCAAAGGCTTGGTTATAGTCGGCGGTACGACGCATCCGATCTTGGTAACTTTGATCGGCTTGCATCTGTTGTTGATATTGCTGCTGCTGATACGCGCCAGTGTTCGCTTGCGGCGGCGGTTGGCTCGGCGTACTTGAACGTGATACCGCGCCCAACATGGTCGACGCCAAGGCCCCGATCGCAGCTCCTTGGCCCGCGTTGCCAGCCAAGGCACCACCGGCGGCGCCCAACGCGGCGCCGGTCGCCGCATCGCCGACCATCCCGCCACCTTTAAACATTCCGCCGTTACCTAAGCCAAGGAATCCACCGCCTTGAGTTTGTGGTGGTGGCGGTTGATCGGAATAACCATAAGGTGGCGACAGTGGCGCCCGCATCGCCATCGGCGGCGCGGTGCTGGGATCGAATCCAGATTGAGACACTGACCACTGATGACATTCAAAGCGGTCCTTACTCTGCAGTTCCTGGGATTGTCCAGCATTGGGATACGCAAACACCGGCGCTTGCTGCGCATGGATCGTGCCGGCTGCAAGCGCCGCTGACACTACCGACAACGTCGTCAATACGCGTCGACCCAGTGGGCATGATTTCATAGCAGTTTCTCCCATGACTGTTCTACCGCGAAGCGGCCTCGACGCCGCCAGCATCGCAACACGCATTCGCACCAGAAGCCTGCACCAACGTGCAAAATCCGCATTCTACCCGCCACGTGCAAATACCCTTTTGACGGGCGCGCTAAGCCGGGCACAGACCATGCGCTCCTAGCATGGCTAGTACTCGCGACGTGGCGCCACGATTATTCGCGACAATTTCGCGTCCGCACCGCCCCGCGCTATCGCGCGCGTTACTGTCGCCGAGCCAGAGCCCCACAATGCTCGCTACTTCGGCTGCGTCGCGCCCGATCTTGAGCGCGCCGCCCGTTAGCAGCTTACTGCTGATATCGCTGAAATTGAATAAATGCGGGCCGGTCACGATCGGGATCCCCAGCGCTGCCGGCTCCAGCAAATTGTGACCACCGAGCGGCACTAAACTGCCGCCGACGAACGCCACATCGCTCGCGGCGTAGAAGCGCAACAGTTCACCCATCGAATCGAGGACAAAGACTTCGGTCGAGGCGGAGCACTTGCGCGTGTCGCTACGACAGCACAGCCGCATGTCACGCGAACGACACAGCTCGGCTACCGCGTGGAAGCGCTCGGGGTGTCGCGGCGCCAAAATTAACAGTAACGCGGGGAAGTCGCGCTTAAGCTGCACGAATACATCCAAGATCCGTTCTTCTTCGCCAGGGCGCGTACTCCCGGCCATGAAAATTTGACGATTAAGTCCGAGTTCGCGACGCAGTGCCGCCGCTTCTTCATGCAGGCTCGCTGGAATATAGACATCGAATTTTAAGCTGCCCGCGACCGAGGTAATCGCGGCCGGCGCACCCAAGTTCATCAAGCGTGTCGCATCTTCTGGTGTCTGCATGGCGGCTTGCGTGACCTTAAGCAAGGTTATTTTGAGCAGCGGACTTACCCAGGCGTAACGGGCGGCCGAACGCGCGGATAGTCGTCCATTGATCAGGAACACCGGGACACCCTCGGCGTAACACCCGGCGACAACATTCGGCCAGATTTCGGTTTCCACTAGCAATAAGGCGCGCGGCGCAAAATGCGCCATGAAGCGTCGAACGGCCCAGGGCAAATCAACCGGAAAATACGCGTGCGCAACTGACACACCCAGTAAGCGGTCAAGCGTTTCGCGACCGGTCGGGGTAGTGGTGGTGACCAGGATGGGCAAACTCGTATCACGCGCGCGCAAGGCTCTGATCAATGGCGTGGTCGCAATGACCTCGCCCACGGATACTGCGTGAATCCAAAGAGGACGAGAGGTGATAGGCGCGCCAAGATAAAACCCAAGCTGTTCGCGCAGTCGTCTGCGATAAGCAGGATTGAAGTGACCGCGCCACCACAGGCGCAACAGAATCAGCGGCAAAGCGCAAGTATAGGCGACGCTGTAGAGCAGCCTCACCGATTCAGCCAATCAAGATACGTCTTGATGCCGGATTGCACGGCTTGAAATTCCCCGTGAAACCCCGCTGCGCGCAAATTGGCGAGATCGGCACACGTATGGCTTTGATATGCCGCCAATAGATCGGCGGGGAACGGGATGTATTCGAGGCGGCCGCGTTGGTGCCAAGCAAGCACGGCGTTGGCGACGTCATTAAAGCTCACTGCGCTTCCAGTCCCACAATTGTAGATGCCCGAGGCGTGGCGCTGTTCACCGCACCATAAGGTCACGGCTACGGCATCCTCGACATGAATAAAATCGCGCCGCTGCTCGCCCGGTCCAACGCCGTGCGACGCGCCGAAGAGTTTAACTCGCTCATGGTCTATTACTTGCTGATTGAAGTGCCAAATCACGCTTGCCATGCGTGCTTTATGTTGTTCGCGGGGACCGTAAACATTGAAATAGCGCAGCCCGATGATCGGCGCGCGTGCGCTCCCTAATCGATGGCGCACGTAGCGATCGAAAAGTAACTTCGAGTAGCCATAGACATTCAGCGGTCGCTCATGCGTCGGCGTTTCGATACAAATTGGACTGGTGCCATAGACGGCCGCGCTCGACGCATACACCAAGCCTATGTCGCGCGCCTGACAAGCACGCAACAACGCCTTGGAATACTCATAGTTGGCTTCGAGCATCAAGCGCCCGTTCCATTCAGTCGTATCCGAGCAAGCACCGAGGTGATAGACGAGCTCAACCTCCGCATAGTTCGATGCCTGAGCAAAGCGGGCTAGAAAATCAGTGGGCGAGACGAAGTCCGCGATGTCGGCATCGACGAGGTTAACAAATTTCCGACCGTCGGTCAGATCGTCAACGACCACGATATCGCCACGCCCGCGACGATTGAGCGCATGCACCAAATTACTGCCAATAAAACCAGCCGCGCCGGTTACGACGATCACGATTTCACACGTGTGGACTGAGGACCATTACCCGCGCGCTCGATGGTTGTCGTGCTCGAAAAACCTGGATGACACGGCAGGGTCAGGACCCGACCGCCGGCCGCGATAACTTCGGCCGCGCCAGCGATCGATGCAATGTCGTAGTCGCCGCTTTTGACCAACACGTTGGGTTTAATTTCGGCGATCAGTTCGCGTGGCGCATCGTCATCGAAGGCGATGACCCAGTCGACCGCGCGTAAGGAAGTCAACACTTCGACCCGCGCCACCAAAGGGTTTATCGGGCGCGCCATGCCCTTTAAGCGCTGCACCGACGCGTCGGAATTCACCGCCACCAGCATGCGATCCGCTAACTGTGCCGCAGCGTCCAAATAGCGAAAGTGACCGGCATGCAACACATCGAAGCACCCATTGGTCATCGCCACACGCTCGCCGCGCGCGCGTGCTTTCGCGACTTCGCCGAGCGTTGCGCGAGCACTCGTAACTTGACGGTGCTGGAGAACCTGGCGCCTTCAATCCACCGCGTCTCTACCGCAAAGCTTCGACATTTCGCGCCGCCCGGGCGCTCGTCCTCGGCCGTGACGCGCACGATGGGCACCGGCACTTCTGGCGAAATACGCACCGCGCGACCCTGCCAATAGCGATCGAGCATCACATCGCCAACAACGACGATTCGCGCGCGACTAAACGCGTCTAATGAACGTGTCATGCGTTGGTTAGGTATACTGCCGCTGGCATTGAACGCAGTCCGCGTGAAATCCTTGACCTGCCTTGTAATAGCCGAGTTGTTCACTACTAACTTCAATTCTAACACATGAAGAATTGGACTCAGTCTCGATCGCGCGTCATGGTTGGCGCCTGCGTTGCGCTAACTTACGTACTCGCTTCAGGGTCCGTGGACGCCGCGCCGCTGACCCCCTTCACGGCCACCTATAGTGTGCGGGCCGCGGGCCTTAAAGTCGGCAAAATGACCCGCAGGCTCAGCCTCTACGCGCCTACGCAATATCGCTTTGAAACAATAATTGAATCGAGCGGCTTACTGAAACTCGTGCGGCATGGGTCCATCGAAGAGTCGAGTAGCGGTGACCTACAAGGCGACGAAATCCGCCCGCGCCACTATTTCTATCGCCGCACCGGCAACGACCGGAAGCGCGAAACGGAAATCGTCTTCGATTGGGATAACCATCGAATCATGACGACCGCTCAGGGCCAGCGCTGGGAAATGGACGCGACGGCCGGAACACTCGACAAGCTCGTTTATCAGCTCGCGCTAATGCGTGATCTAATGCGCGATAAAACGCCACTGGTTTACGCGGTCGCCGACGGCGGGAAGTTAAAGTCGTACGAAATTTCTCGCCTAGGCGAGGAATCGGTGGAGTTCGATGGAGCGCCAGTCCACACGATCAAGGTCGCTTACCTGAGACAGGACTCTCAGCGCCGAACCACGCTGTGGTGCGCTCCAGCGCTGGGCTACCTGCCGATCCAAATTGAATATCGTGAAGACGACGGCAGTATAACCACCGCACGACTGACTAAACTTGTGCGGTGACAGCAGTCGCCCTTGGAGGTCGAACGGTTGCTAAATCTCGCCGGTCTGAAACATCCTGATTAGTTCCGCGGCTGGAATATAGCCGCCGAGTTCTTCCCCACTATCCAAGAAGACAGCAGGCGTGCCGTGGACACCCATCGCTTCGCCGAGGTGATACTGCGCGGCCACCGGGTTGTCGCAGGGCTTAGACACCACCGTCTGACCCAATTTTGCCTGCGTTAACGCTTCGTTCGGATTCGCCGAGCACCACACCGACACTGCTTTGTTGTACGAGTCGCTGTTAAGGCCCGTACGTGGGAACGCCAAATAGCGAACCGCGATCCCCGCCGCCGTGAGCTTACCGATTTCTTGATGCATCTTGCGGCAATAGCCGCAATCCATGTCGGTAAACACATAGAGCGTGTGCTGCGGCTTGCCACTGGCCGGCGCGAATTCAATGGCGTGCGAGGCTTGGGCACTAAAAGCCGCGACGCGCGCCGCCGAGCGTCGCGCGTCAGTGAGATTGGCTTTGGCTTTCAGATCGTAAATGTCGCCGCGTACGAGAAAATGCGCATCCGGTGTCATGTAGAGCACCATGGGACCGAGCATGACCTCGTACAATCCAGCCACTGGTCCTGGTTTGACGCTCGTGATCTTGGCATCAGGCATGATGGTTTTGAGCGTCGCGGACAATTGTTGCTCAAGTTGCGGGTCGGCGCCGGCGCTAACCGTAGCCATGGCCATTGCCAAGACCAATAACCCTCGCAGCTGTCTTCTCATGCACGCCTCCAAGATTGAATTCGCCCGCATGGGGCGCCCGGATTGTAGGGGGAATCGATTGTTCCAGCTAGAACTTAAGGCCAAAACATTGTGCCGTCTTCGTGTGACAATCAAACCGGCGCGACGTTCCCTGTCGCACGGCCTCGGCCGCTTGCCAGGCAGATGATAGTGATGGCGTACCGAATCGCCTACTATTCACCCTCACGTATCCGGCCCAGCGTCCGCGACCTCTTCTAGCCTCAGCGCCACACTTAATTATGAGCAAGCCGAACCCCTCAGCCTTGGAAGATCGAGCGCTCGGTAAGTACCAGATCATTCGCAAATTAGGCGAAGGCAATATGTCCATCGTCTACCTTGCCAAGGATCCGTTTATTGATCGCTTGGTCGCGATCAAGGTCGCTCAGCCGCAACAAATTGTCGACGATAGCGACCAGGATTTATTCAAGCGACTATTTTTTAACGAAGCGCAAACGGCCGGCATGTTACGCCATCCGAATATCACGGCGATTTTCGACGCGGGCATGGACGAGGACGTGCATTACATCGTGATGGAATATGTCCCCGACTGCCAAACCCTGGATAACTTCACGAACGCCGCGAACCTGTTACCCGTGGAGGATGTCACCAATATTCTCTATCAGAGCGCGCTCGCGCTCGACTACGCCCATCGGAAGGGTGTCATCCATCGCGACATCAAGCCCCGCAATATGCTGCTAACACCCGCGAAAGAAATAAAAATTTCGGATTTTGGCGTTGCGATTACACCATCGACGCAACCCGATCTCGTGCGCGAGCAAGCGGGCTCTCCGTTATACATGTCACCCGAACAGATCCAGAACGAACCCTTAAATGGCCAGTCCGATTTGTTCTCGATCGGCATTGTCGCGTACGAGCTCCTCACGGGTAAGCATCCGTTTGAAGCTGGCAATCTCGATGCGATTAAACACCGTCTCGTCACCGGCAAACCCTTGCCGCTTACCGAGTATCGCGCCGACGTTCCGGAAGTCTTTCAGCGCATTATCGACAAAGCGCTGGCCAAGGCGCCTTACTATCGCTACAAATCAGGGGCCGACTTAGCGGGCGATGTCGCCTTGGTCTATGATTTCCTGCGCCGCGATCCGGAACATATTGGACCGCAGGAAAAATTTGCGCGTGTCCGCGGGCTGCGATTTTTCGCCGACTTCCAGGAACTCGAGTTGTGGGAAGTGGTCAACGCGGCGGAGTGGATCGAACTCGGCGCTGGCAAGGAAATCTTCCATGAAGGTAACTATGAACCGTCGTTCTACGTCATCGTCGATGGCGTGGTGGCAGTGATCAAAGGCGAACGCGAAATCGTGCACCTCCGCAGCGGAGATTGCTTTGGCGAGATGGCCTTAGTGTCGGGGCGCAACCGCTCCGCGTCGATCAAAACCCATACGGCGACGACGGTTATCAAGGTGCGCGGTTCGGTGATCGATCGCACGTCAATGAATTGTCAACTGCGTTTTCAACGCAATTTCCTCACGGCGCTGATCGAACGACTTGAGCTGGCGACCGAGCAGCTCGCTGCGCTAGACCCGATTTTATCGATTGCGCCAGACAATTGATTCGGACTTTACCGTGGTGCGCGACGCCTTAAACACAACTTCGATCGATCGTCGATTGACCTTCGACGAGACCCTTAAATTGCTACGCCAAAAAGGCGTGCTAACAGCAAAGACCGTTCAACGCGTCAAAAATGTCGCGCGGCCCAATGATGAGCGACATCCGTTCGTGCAACTCGCCGCGCAGGCGATTCAGAGCGATACGTCGCCGCCGTATCCCCTAACGCTCGAAGCGATCACCCGCCTGATCGCGGAAGCTAGCAGCCTCGCGTATTTTCGAATCGATCCGTTGAAAATTGATGTCGAAGCGGTGACGAGCCTGGTATCGCAAGCTTACGCCACCCGCTTTGGATTTTTGCCGGTCGAAGTGAACGACACGTGCGTGACCATCGCCTCGAGCGAGCCCAACGTTCAAGAATGGGAAAGCGAGATCGCGCCCATCGTAAAGCGCAAAATCAAGCGAGTCCTCGCCAATCCAATCGACGTCGACCGCTATCTCAAGGAATTCTACGGCGTGAGTCGCTCGATCGTCCGCGCCACCACCAGCAAAGCCGCCGAGCGCTCGAATATCGTCGATAATTTCGAACAGCTGACGCAGCTTGGGCAGATGGGAGAACCCGATGCCAACGATCGACACATCGTGCATCTCGTGGATTGGTTGTTACAGTATGCGTTTGAGCAACGCGCGAGCGACATTCACGTCGAACCGCGCCGCGACCAAAGCAACATTCGCTTCCGCATCGACGGCATACTGCACCTCGTGAACCAGATGGCAACGCCGGTCATCGGCGCTATTGTCAGTCGGATAAAATCGCTTGGTCGGATGGACGTGGCGGATAAGCGGCGTCCGCAGGACGGCCGCTTAAAAACCAAAACGCCACTCGGCAAGGAAGTAGAACTCCGCTTATCGACGATGCCGACCGCCTTCGGCGAAAAATTGGTGATGCGAATTTTCGATCCCGAAAAGCTCGAGCAGCCGTTTGCCGCACTAGGCTTTACCGAACATGATCTCGCGGCATGGAACAGCATTGTCAAACATCCGCATGGGGTCGTGCTGGTCACCGGACCAACCGGTTCCGGAAAAACGACCACGCTTTATTCAGCGCTTCGACAACTGGCGCGGCCGGAAATTAATGTTTGCACGATCGAAGATCCCATCGAAATGGTCGAGCCTACGTTCAATCAAATGCAAGTCCAACCGGCGATTGATCTCGGCTTCGCGGGAGGCGTGCGGACCTTGCTCCGCCAAGATCCCGATGTGATCATGATCGGCGAGGTGCGCGATCGCGAAACCTCGGAAGTTGCGATCCAAGCCGCGTTGACCGGACATTTGGTGCTGTCGACATTGCATACCAACGACGCGCCATCATCAGTTACGCGCTTGATGGATCTCGGCGTTGAACCCTATTTGATCGGCGCGACCTTGCTCGGGGTTGTCGCGCAACGCTTGATCCGCACACTGTGCCCGCACTGTAAAGTTCCGGTGCCGATGGACGCCAGTGCGTGGCAGTCACTGATCGAACCACACACCCTCCGCATGCCAAACCGAATGGCGAGCGCTACAGGCTGCGACGAGTGCCGTAATACTGGTTTCCGCGGGCGCGAAGGCATTTATGAAATTCTGACGGTATCCGATGCTATTAGCGCACTGATTCGACCCGGGATGCATACTCAGGAATTACGCCGCGCCGCATTGGCGCACGGCATGCAACCGTTGCGGCTGGCAGGTGCACACAAAATTGCCGCCGAGAAAACCAACTTCGTCGAAGTCTTTGGGGTCGTGCCGGCCGCCAATCACTAGCTCCACCAGTACAAAACCCTACCCCCGTGGATGGTGCGCTGTATGCAGTTGTTTCAAACGCTCGCGTGCCACATGGGTATAGACCTGGGTAGTCGAGATATCGCTATGACCGAGTAGCATTTGGACCACGCGTAGATCGGCGCCGTGATTCAATAAATGTGTAGCGAAGGCATGGCGCAGCGTATGCGGCGATAACGGTACCTCAATTCCTGCCCGTAGCGCGTAGCGTTTAATCAAATGCCAAAACGCCTGTCGCGTCATGCCACTTCCGCGCTGAGTCGGAAACAACACATCGATGAGCTTGCCACCGAGGATTACCGCTCGACCCTGCCTGTTAAACCGTGCTAACCAATCGAGCGCCTCATCGCCGATCGGGACTAAGCGTTCCTTATTGCCCTTGCCGACCACCCGCACAATTCCTTGCGCGAGATTCAATTGATGGAGTCGAATGCCAACGAGTTCGGAGACGCGTAGCCCCGTCGCATACAGCAGTTCCAGCATCGCGCGATCTCGCAGTCCGAACGGCGTAGTGGGATTTGGCGCCGCCAGCAATGCCTCGACATCGCGCTCGCTTAGGGACTTCGGCAGCGCGCGCCCGGCGCGAGGCCCAGCCACTCGCAAGGTGGGATCGACCAGTATTTGCCGTTCGCGTAATAGATAGCGAAAAAATCGCCGCGCGGTGGACAGCCGCCGCGCGGCCGTGCGCGCAGAGTGTTGACTCGTGGCGGCAAGATAAGAATAGAGATCGGCTTCGCCGGTTTGCAGTAAGCCCACGCCACGTTGCGCTAAGAAGCGATCGAGCGCGCGCAGATCGTTGCGATAGGCAGCGAGCGTGTTG
Source organism: Gammaproteobacteria bacterium (assembly GCA_043738965.1). Taxonomy (GTDB): domain Bacteria; phylum Pseudomonadota; class Gammaproteobacteria; genus CAIKBL01. Next base: position 1,221 of record JAYUEZ010000245.1, on the reverse strand, counting down.
TCGCTTAAGCCGTGCTCGGACCATAGGGTGTCCAAAAAACGCGTGACGCGCGCGTCGCTGGCCGGTTCGGCGGGGATATTCATTCTGAACCGTAAATGGCTTGTCGTCGCTTCGCAAGGACGTTAGCCTTAATCGTGACCCCTCTACGGTAGGATTGTCTATGAGCGCGCTAAATTCTAATTCGTCGTCGGTTTCTGATTTGGTTCTCTATCAGTCCGAAACGTGCTGGTTCTGCGGTCGAGTGCGGCAAGCATTGGCCGAAATGCAGGTGAACTTAGTGCTGCGGGATATTGACCATGACTTACATTTTCGGCAGGAGCTGGCGAGCGGCGGCGGCAAAACGCAGGTCCCGTGCTTGCGAATTCAACATCCGGATCAACGGGTGGAATGGATGTACGAGTCGGCGGATATTATTCAGTATTTAGCCGGCCGATTCGCGCCGCAGCCGGCGTGACAGAGGAAGCGTCCGCGCGGCGACGACTGCATTCGCCACGTCGCCACGTCGCCACCATTTCGATGAGTGTGTCGCGGCCGCGTCGAGTCGCCGCAATTAAGTAAGTTAAAGGCGTTATGCGTCGTTCTTGTTGGAGACAATTTTCTCTTTAATTCGAGCCGACTTACCTTTGCGATCGCGCATGTAGTAAAGCTTCGCGCGACGCACCGCACCCTTGCGCTTAACCGTTACGTCCGCAATGAGCGGGCTATACGCTGGGAATACCCGCTCCACGCCTTCGCCGTGTGAAATCTTACGTACCGTGAAAGACGAATTAGCGCCGCGGTTACGTTTGGCGATCACCACGCCTTCAAACGCTTGTAAGCGCTCGCGCGTGCCTTCAACCACCTTAACCTGGACAACAACAGTGTCGCCGGGAGCGAAATCGGGCAATTTGCGCTCCATGATTTTGGATTCTAGTCGAGCGATAAGGTCAGTCATGAAAGCACTCCGGCGGGCACGTACATAAAGAGCGGGGATTCTAGCCTATTACCGGGCTTGAATTAACCCTCTTCGTTGGCTTTTTTCTTTAGCTCTGCCCGAATTTGTCGCGCGAACGCCTGAACATTGGAATCCACAGCGGCCTCTTCAAGCAGGTCCGGTCGCCGTTCTAAGGTCCGCGTGATCGCTTGGCGCTGACGCCACTCGGCGATTTGTTGATGATTACCGCTTAAGAGGACGGCGGGTACCTGCTGGCCATCAATAATCTCCGGGCGAGTGTAGTGCGG
>JAYUEZ010000244.1:0-5316 GCA_043738965.1 Gammaproteobacteria bacterium | reverse complement strand
CCGTTGACCTTGACTTGCAAGCGCTCCACCGAGGAATCGACGTAACGCACCGCGCCGCCGGCCGCGCCCTCTTCGCCGAGGACGTGCCACGGCTCGAGTGCCGCGCGCAGTTCAATCTGCACATTGTTGGCGGCGAAATCACCGAGTTTTGGAAAGCGAAACTCAAGATGCGGCGCGAACCACGCGGATTGCAATGAGTAGCCGAAGCCGTTGGTGTCCTCGATCACGTCGCACAGATCGGTCCACACGTAATGCGGCAACATAAACCGATCGTGCAGTTCTGTTCCCCAACGCTTGAGTTTGCGCGGCTGATAGGGATGTTGCCAGAAGCGTGCGACCAGCGCGCGCATCAGCAGTTGCTGCGCGAGGCTCATGTGGGCGTGCGGCGGCATTTCGAAGGCACGCATTTCCAGCAGCCCGAGCCGGCCCGTTGCGCTGTCAGGGGAGTAGAGTTTGTCGATGCAGAATTCGGCACGGTGGGTGTTGCCGGTAACGTCGATTAGCAGGTTGCGCAGCATGCGATCGACCTGCCAGGGCTGCGCGCCAAGGCGTCCACCGGCTTGCAATCGCTGCATTTCACCGAACGCGACTTCGAGTTCGTACACCGCATCGTTGCGCGCTTCGTCCACGCGCGGCGCTTGGCTCGTCGGGCCGATGAACAGTCCCGAGAACAGATAGGACAGCGCCGGATGGTTGTGCCAGTAGGCGATCATGCTCGCCAGCAGATCGGGCCGGCGCAAGAACGGTGAATCGGCCGGCGTCGCGCCGCCCAGTACAAAATGATTACCGCCGCCGGTGCCCGTGTGGCGGCCGTCGAGCATGAATTTTTCGGTCGAAAGGCGCGTGTGGTGAGCGGCGTCGTAGAGAAAAGTCGTCTGTTCGACCAGTTGATCCCAGTCGCGCGCGGGCTGGATGTTGACCTCGATCACCCCGGGATCCGGCGTGACGCGCAACTGCACGAGCCGCGGGTCGCGCGGCGGCTCATAACCTTCGAGTATCACGGGCAATTGCATGGATCGCGCGACTGCTTCGATCGCGGCCACGAGTTCCAAATAATCTTCGAGCTTGGAGGTTGGCGGTAGAAATACATGCAGACGGCCAGCGCGTGGTTCCGCACACAGCGCGGTGCGCGTGATCCAGCTGGCCGACTCTAAGGCGGCAGGACGCTGGTCGGGGGTGCGGGCGTCCACGGACTGCCGAGCATCGTTGTTGGCGTTCTGTGGATCGAAGATCCGTTGGCTAAAGGTCGCATGACTCGGCAACGCACGAAACGACTGGTTGAGGTCGGGATGATGCAGCCACGGGTAATCGCTCGCCGCCACCCAGGGTTGCGAATCGAGCGGCAGCCGATAGCCGAGTGGCGAGTCGCCGGGTAGCAGATAGCAGCGTTCGGCGCGTAGGAACCAGGAGCCGCTTCGCCAGCACGTCGTGTCGTCTGCTTTTTTTACGGGCAACACATAACCGACCACGGTGTCGAGGCCTTGTGAAAATAATTTGCACAAGCGCTCGCGTTCCAAGGGATCGTCAAGGTGCGCATCGAATGGATCTAGATTCGACGGCAGGCAGCGTTCACGCCAGAGGTAATGCCACACGTCCTCGTAGGCGGGAAAGATGTGCGTCGTTGCGAGACCAAGACGGCTGGCCACTGCGTCAAGCAGCGCACGCGCCTGCACTTCAGTGACCCCGTAGTCCACGTGTTCCTGCGCGAACAGGGTGGGATCCGACCATAGCGGCTCACCGTCGGCTCGCCAGAACGCATTCAGCGACCAGCGCGGCAAGGATTCACCCGGATACCACTTGCCCTGACCGTGATGCAGCAGCCCCTGTGGGGCATAGTGCGCCTTGAGCCGCGCTAGTAGTTCGGCAGCGAGGGTTTTCTTGCGCGGTCCAATGGCTTCAGTGTTCCATTCGGCAGTGTCGCGGTCGTCCACCGCGACGAAAGTTGGCTCGCCGCCCTGCGTTAGTCTGACGTCGCGCGCGGTCAGATCGGCATCGATGCGGCGGCCCAATGTTTCGATGTCGAGCCATTGTGCCTCGGTATAGGGTTTGGTCACGCGCGGCGCTTCCCACACTCGCTCGACCTTCATGTGATGTTCGAAGCTGACTTCGCAGTCGTCGACCGCGCCGGTGATCGGGGCAGCCGAAGAAGGCTCTGGCGAACACGCGAGTGGAATATGTCCCTCGCCCGCCAGCAGTCCGGACGTTGGATCGAGCCCGATCCAACCCGCACCCGGCAGATAGACTTCGCACCACGCGTGCAGATCGGTGAAATCGGCGGTGGGTCCGGATGGCCCGTCGAGTGCTTTGACATCGGGCGTGAGCTGGATCAAATAACCGGACACGAAACGCGCCGCGAGACCCAGATGTCGCAGCAATTGCACCAGCAGCCAGCCGGTGTCGCGACACGATCCCGACTGATTCGTCAGCGTGATCTCCGGCGTTTGCACGCCGGGTTCCAGGCGAATCAAATAAGTGACGTCGCGCTGCAGGCATTGGTTCAGCGCGACGAGGAAATTAGTGGTCTGAGCCGGCGCGCGCGGCACGTCGGCGAGATACGCGGCAAACTTCGGCGTGCTCGGCAGTTTGACCAGGTAAGGTGCGAGTTCGCGTGTCTGTTCCGGGGAGTAAGCGAAAGGGAATTGCTCGGCCGCGGGTTCGAGAAAGAAATCGAACGGATTATGCACCGCCATTTCCGCGACCAAGTCAATTTCGATGCGTAGTTCACGCGTCTGCTCGGGAAACACCAGGCGCGCGAGATAATTCGACTGTGGGTCCTGCTGCCAGTTGATAAAATAGTTGTGCGGATCCACGCGCATCGAATAGCTGAGGATCCGCGTGCGGCTATGTGGCGCGGGACGCAAGCGAACCACTTGCGGGCCGAGGTCCACCGGGCGGTCATAACGGTAATGCGTGACGTGATTTAGCGCGACGTGAATCGACACAAACGAAGTTCCTCAGGTTGAGCCGCGCGCGCCGGCGGCAAGACGCTGGTCACGCAGTTGCCGCGGCCTGCGGCGCGTCGGGTTGTTCATGCAACTGAAAATATTCAGCGGCGATTTCGGCGTGGATCGCGGCGAGATCGGACTGCACCGCATCGAGGTATTCGTGCCGCAACGCAGGGGCGAGGATTTCGACCGGCATCGCATCTAGTCGATGCTGTGAAACGCGCAGTAACTTGAGCGGCGCCATGTTGTGTGGAAGCGCCGCCAGGCACGCTTCGATTTCATCGAGGCAGTGCTGCACAGTGCGCGGAAATTGCGGATCTTTAAGCAGGTAATTAACGACATCCGCGGTACGCACATGAACGGACACGTGACGCCGGTAACTCTGGTACGCGTTCAAGGACTTGAGCACGCCCATCCATAACAGGCCGATAGTTGGATCTTCGGGGACCTGCTGGCGCGGCACCAGCACCGCGGCGTGGATATCGACAATGCGCGTGGTCATGTCGGCACGCTCGATGTAGCGCCCAAGTTTGATGAACTGAAAGGCAACGTCGTGGCTCATGCAATCGGCCATCAGCCCAATCACGCCCTGCAGGCGTTCGATGATCTCTTCCAGAATGCCGTAGCGTCGCGTGCGTTCACCCGCCTGTGCGGCGCGGCTGTTGACGAACAAATTCAGGCTGTTGATTCGTTCCCAGGCCAGGCTCGGCACCGCTTCGCGCAAGGTGCGACAATTCTCGCGCGCGACACGAATGCACGAGACGAGGGAGCTTGGATTCCGCTCGTCGCTTACCAGGAAGCGCATGATGTTGGCCTCGTCGTGCTCCGCATACTCGTCCGCGAACAGCCGATCCAAACCGGCGACTTTGAGTAATACATCCCAGCCGAAAGAGGCCCCGCGCGGCAGATCGAGTAACACCTGCGTCGTTGCGTTGATCAGGCGCGCAGTATTCTCGGCGCGTTCGAGGTAGCGCGTCATCCAATACAGACTTTCGGCGACCCGTGAGAGCACCAACATCTATTGAGTCTCCACTATCCAGGTATCCTTACTGCCGCCCCCCTGCGAGGAATTGACCACCAGAGAGCCTTCGCGCATCGCCACGCGCGTGAGGCCGCCGGTCGTCGCATAAAGTGAATCTGATTGAAGCACGAACGGCCGCAGGTCCAGATGCCGCGGCCCCACGCCATCGCCCGCGAGCGTCGGCGCGGTGGAGAGCATGAGCGTGGGCTGCGCCATGTAATTGCGCGGGTCGGCCTGAATGCGTTGTCGGCATTCCGCACGTTCGGCGGCGCTGGCGCGCGGGCCGATCAGCATCCCGTAGCCGCCCGATTCATTGGCTGGCTTGACCACCAGCTGGTCGAGATTCTCGAGCACGAAACGCCGGTCTTTCGCGTCGATGCACAGATAACTCGGCACGTTTGGAATAATCGGATCCTCGCCTAAGTAGTAGCGAATGATTTTCGGGACAAACGTATAGACAACCTTGTCGTCGGCGACCCCCGCGCCTGGCGCGTTCGCGATGCCGACATTGCCGAGCCGCCAAGCGCGGAGTAGGCCGCGTACGCCAAGCGCCGAGTCGGCACGGAATACTTCCGGATCGAGAAAATCGTCGTCGACGCGCCGGTAGATCACATCGATGCGGCGCAGGCCGTCGATGGTCTTCATATAAACGCAGTCGTCGGCGGCGACCATCAGGTCCGGCCCTTCGACGAGCACCGCACCCATTTGCTGCGCGAGATAACTGTGTTCGAAATAAGCAGAGTTGTAGATGCCTGGTGTTAGTACCGCGATCACGGGCCGCTCGCCCGGGCGTGGCGAAAGCGCCGCGAGCGTGTCGAACAAACGCGTCGTATAGTCGTCCACCGGCAGGATGTCGCAGAGTTTGAACAGTTCGGGAAACACCCGCTTCATCAACATACGGTTTTCAAGCATGTAAGAAACACCCGAGGGCACGCGGAGGTTATCTTCGAGCACGTACACGGTCCCATCGCGATCACGCACCAAATCAGTTCCGCAAATATGGGCCCACACGCCAAAACGGGGCATGTGGCCAACGCACTGGGGACGAAAGTTTTTGGAACCCGCGATAATTTCCGCTGGAAACACCCCGTCCTTGATGATCGATTGCGCGTTATAGAGGTCGCCAATAAACAAATTCAACGCGGTGAGTCGTTGTTTCAGTCCCGCTTCGATGTGGCGCCATTCTTCCTTGGGCATGATCCGTGGGATGATGTCCAAGGGCCAGGCACGATCGATGTTCGATCCGTCGCTGTAGACCGTGAAAGTAATGCCCATGGTGATAATGGCGGCATCCACCGCCGCGCGGCGGCTGTTCAGTTCCGCGGCGTCAAGGCGGGAGAGGTGTTCGAC
>JAYUEZ010000243.1:0-5316 GCA_043738965.1 Gammaproteobacteria bacterium | reverse complement strand
TCGGCGGGGATCTCTTTCTGCTTTTCCCATTCCAAGCGTCGCCGCAATTGTTCGCGAACGTCGGGGGCAATTTCTTGCATCATGAAGCGATGCTCTTGGCGCAGCACGTATTTAATCAACTCCTCGCACCAGGACTCGGTGACTTGCGCCGGGTTGAAGATCTGACGGCGTTCCGACAGCTCCTCAAAGTTCCGTGAAAAGAGTTGGAGCGCTGCCGCCTCTAAATCGAGTTTGAATTGTAAAGTCGCCGGCACCGCGCCCTCGAGCGCGACATAGGCGCGTTGATTCGGTCCATTGCTCTCGAGTGCCCGCAGTACCTTCGCTTGCAAACCCTGGCGCCGTGCAGCTTCAAGCCAACCATTGAGCGTGCCCACTGCCTTGACCTCCAGCGGCGCTCCTTTGGGATAACGCAACGCGCAGCGCAGAGTCACCGTCTCCGGCGGATTTCCTTCCGCAAAAACCTCGTACCCCCCCTGCATAAAACCCGTGACTGCTCCGGCGCCAGGAATCTTTAGCGTCGCGGGCGCCTCCTGTTGCAGAATTTTTAATTGTGCAACCAAGTCTTGCAGGCAGTGATTAATTCGAAACAACGCCGGCAATGCGACCGCGCGGATCTCGTCGGCGCGCGCGTCGGCGTGTCGCGGGCCTTGGGCCTGCGCTTGTTTCGCAGCCTCGGCCTGGCGTTTAAGTTCGTCGAGCAAGCTCATGCGTAGTCTCAACCCTCTCGGTTGTGTTCCGCCCATCTGCAGTCGCATCGCTCTCGGCGGCAATCGCGCGCGCGAGCAGACTTCGAAATTGAATCAGCGCTGTGTCAACTTTAAGCGGCATCATCTTGAAGTCGGGATCCAGCGCAAGGATATCGCGCTGCGCGCTAATCAAGTGCTGATCTTCAAAAAATGCATCCACTATCGTTTGATGAATGGCCGCCGTCAGGCCCGGCTCATCGAAGCCGAAATTATGAGGTTGTGCAAAGAAATAATGGGTCGAGTTTTCAGTCTCCGGCGTCAGCGCTTGGCAGCCTCGAAACTCGCACGCATCGACCCTCGTCCCCGCGGGCGCCCCAGTCCCGGCCGGTGCGCTGCCGGAATCCATGATGAGAATACCGGGCAACAAGAATTCGTACAGATTCCAGCGATCGACGTTGCCGGGCCACTGTTTAATCTTCGACACATAGGGCGCCGGTGGTTGATTCAGGAGCCAGCGCGCCACCCGAATGCCACGCGGCAAACGCTCGACCCGCGGCAGAACTTTGGCGTATTCCTCAGTCCCACCCAAGGTGGTGGGATGCACATAGGGCAGATGCGAAAAATCGAGCAAATTGTCCGCGAGGAGCAGATAGCTGACCGCATAGTGCAGATAGCCGGTTGCGTAACGCCAGCCGGGATCGTTCAGCCACGGGGTACCCGGCACTAAGGCCGGGTCTGCCTGGTCCCCGTCACCCAGCCAGATCCAGATCCAGTTATCGCGCTCGAGCAGTGGAAAATTCCGGACGCGGACCGTCGGCGGAATTTCGTCTTGAAACGGGATCTCTACACAGCGTCCGCGCGCATCGAATTTCAACCCGTGGTAGGGACAGCGGACGCAGTCGCCTTCGCGCCGACCGCGTGACAGCGGCGCGCCACGGTGGCAGCAACGGTCTTCAAGGGCCACGACCATGCCATCACGATCACGGTAGAACAGCACGGGAATTTGCGTGATTATGCGCGCGAAGAGGGTGTCGGGCGCGATCTCATGAGACCACGCGGCGACATACCAGCAATTCTTCAAAAACATCAGGCTCCCTCCGAGTGACCCATAATTTGACATTATTTTGGCTCCGCCGGAACACCTCGATACCAGCCATGTCGCCCAGTCAGGATCGCTCAATCCCAGATTCAATTCATGCCACGTTAAGTCGCAGAACTGTATTAAGCTGCGACCCTTCGACCGGAGCGAGACCGATTATCGAATTCACATTACTACGCGCCCTTGGCGTCGTGGCGCTACTCGTCACGCTGCAGTGCCATGGGGACGACCTGGACGGTCACCTGGCAGCCGGCCCACAAGCGGTGCCAGACGCGCTACCAAGCACTCAAGAAACGTGCGCCGCGACCGGCAACGAAACGCCGTTACGCAACGAATTAGGCTCGGCCGGAATCATGTACAACATGGCCGAACACCCCAAGTCACTACGCGTGGTCGCCGCGAAACTGCTAACCGACGCGCTCGATACGCCCACCGTAGATCAGGCGGCGGACTGTGCCAAGGAGTGCACGGCCGCGAAAGACCCCGAAATTATTTATCGGGTCGGCCCCACCGTATTCCTGCCGCAGGCCCAACAGCAGGCGTTATGTCTGACCCTCGAGCGTGACACCAAACTCCATCCACTGGTGTTCCCGGCGCGCGAATTCGACACGGTAGAGGAGTTGAACTCATGGGTCATGGAGTTCTCGCAAGGCCGCGGGGACGACGGCAAGCGCCTGTACCAGCAATGCGGAGCCAATTGCAGTCCCCGCTATACCTTCCTTATTGCGTCCGGGACGGCGGGGCTGCGCGTTAATCCGCAGGTGATCTGTGGGCTCGCGCGCGATCGCGACAGAGATGACTACCGCGTGTCGACCGCCATCCGTCGGCCCTGTGTGCTGGCGCCGGCTAAACTCGCTACATCGACGACCGGTAAGTGACATCGCATCCGTTCGCGAGTGTACGCTCGCAATCCGCCACGACTAATCTGATTCGATTAGCCGCGTGGCCGTTCCTGCTCACATCGTCCGCGGCGATCCTCGCGTTGGGATTTCACGTTGCGCACGCGGTGAACTTTTTCAATCTTCCCTATACGTGGATTGTAGTGATCTTTTTCAATCTCTCGTATGGGTGGATAGTGCTGTGGCTATTTCTCCTGGAACGTCGCTATCCCTATCGCGCCGAATGGCGCGACAACGATGGCCAGATAGCGGCCGACTTGGGCCATACGCTGCTCAATAAAGGCTTGGTGCAGTTCACCATCGTGCAATTGATGGGGCTCGCTTTTTTCCAAAATCGCGCGCCGACCGTACTCAGCCACCAACCGCTGGCGGTACAAGTCTTGTTTGGTCTGGTCGCGTCCGAGTTCGGCCTGTATTGGGCCCATCGGTTGTCGCACGAATGGCCGCTACTGTGGCGCTTCCACGCCGTACATCACAGCGTGCGCCGGCTGTGGCTTGTGAATACCGGCCGTTTTCATTTTGTGGATTCAAATATCAGTGTTGTGGCCAGCCTGCCGTTCTTGCTATTGCCCGGGATCTCGATGGATGCCATCGTGTGGGTCAGCGCGATTACGGCGTACCTTGGCATCCTCACGCATTGCAATGTCGCGACCCGCTGTGGCCCGTTGAACTACGTGTTCAACACCCCCAACCTGCATCGCTGGCACCACTCAACGGTCATCGCCGAAGGCAACGCCAACTATGGTCAGAACATCATGCTGTGGGATCATCTCTTCGGCACATTTTTCTATCGCCCCGATTCGGAACTAAAGGAGATTGGGATTGCCGAACGAATGCCCCGAGGATTCGTCGCCCAGCTCTATGTGCCGTTTATTTGGAAACGTTATCAAGCGCGCGTTTGAGCGACGGGCGCAGTTCGTCTTAAGCGACGCAACCGCCACTGCAGTAGATGCCAGAGGCCGGCCGCACCCCATGATACCCAGCGGCGAGTGGGATCGAGCGCGGTCGCCTTGAGCACCATGTGGATGGCGCCGCGCACATGCCGTTCTCGATAGCGACCCATCGCGCGGCGCCAATACGCGGTGGCGCAACGCTCGCGATCGTAGGCTTCGCGGACATTCGCAAACGCCAGATTGGCGCTGTAATACGCGTACGACAATTCGTCGTCGCTGGTTTCGTTAACCCGCCCCAAGGCGATGCGCAAGCGTCGCCACAGGTTTACCGGCTCATGCACGAGGTAGCGATCGAGATGCAATTGAAACAAGCGGTAATGCCCCGCTTCGTCTTGCGCGATGTGGTGACAAATCTGGCGCAACACCGGTTCGTCGGTGCTATCGCGAAGTGCTGCATAAAACGAGCAGGTCCCGGATTCAACCACGCAGCGCGCGATCAACTCGCCGGCGCGCGACCCGCGCACCGACACCGTCGTCGCGAGCGGCAAGCGATAGCCGGCGCGAAAATGCTCGAGACTGGCCGTGAAATTAAAGGTTGGATCAACCGCCTCGGCCCACCGCGCCAGGGCCGCGCCATGTTGTGCTTCTTCAATCCCCCAGATGTCGGCCGCCCGGCAAAACTCGGCGTCGTCGGCGAACACATTCCGCAAATAAGTCACATAATCGGCGCTGTTCGCTTCAACCAAGGCGGCGGTCTTCACCGTTTCGATAAGCTCGCGATCCGCACGTTCCGGCGCCAAACGCGACCACGGCAGCGCGTCGACGGACCAATGCCGTGTCACGCCGCGGCCGCCTCGCGCCCAGCTCGAATCCGGCTTGCCACCGATGCAAGTCGGCAAGGCCCGAGGTATAGTGCCAACCCTGTCGGGCTGGGCAAAAGTGACCTGGAATGCATGCGCGCCGGGCCGCCAATGATGAGGATCGATGCCATGAGCTTGATTGTAACCATTGTCGGGCACCAGCGGCGGCCCACTTCCGCGGCGGGTCGGGAAATTTATGCCTGAGTACTTGCCGACAGCGATTTCAACACCCACTCGCAATACCTTTACCATTGCGCCCTATTTGCCGGCGTGGCCGCGCCTCGTCAAACAGACGGTAGGTGTGCTCGCCGATCACGTGCTCGGCCTGGCTAGCTTGACCCGTCGCTACCACCGCCTTCCAGTAACCCACTCGCCCGCCGAATTTGTGACCTTAGCGCTCCAGGAATTAGGGGTTAGTGCCGCGTGTGAAGCACGCGAGTTGGAACACATCCCCGCGAGTGGCGGGTGCTTAGTCGTTGCCAATCATCCTCACGGCGGCCTCGATGGCTTGGTGATGATGGAACTGCTCTTACGGCGCCGCCCCGATGTGCGCTTCATGGCCAACCACTTTCTCGCCAAGTTTGCCGAACTCGGACCGTTGTTCTTAACGGTCAATCCGTTCGGTGGATCTAACGCCACTCGATTTAACACCTCGGCCGCGCGCGCGGCGTTGAATTGGCTGCGTCAAGGCGGAGTGTTGGTGGTCTTTCCAGGCGGTGAAGTATCGAGTCTCGATTGGCGCGAACGAAAAATTAGTGATCCAGCCTGGGATGCTGGGGTCTCGCGGCTCGCCATCCAAACCCAAGTGCCCGTGGTGCCGGCTTTCATCGCCGGGCAAAACAGTTGGCTATTTCAAGCCGCTGGCGTGCTTAATCCGCG
>JAYUEZ010000242.1:0-5316 GCA_043738965.1 Gammaproteobacteria bacterium | reverse complement strand
CCCGCGATCTCAAAATGTGGAAGGTTGAGAACGGCAAAATGATCGTGATTCGCGATAAGCCAGGACCGCTGTCCACGGCGCAGCATTAATTCGTAAGTCAATTTCTGCGTGCACCGCCTCCTTAGATTCGTGATTGGTGGCTGCTTGCTGGCCACGGCGTACACCCTGGCGCCAGCCTGGCAACGAATTCCGCTCGACGCGGGATTGGATTTTTATCACTACTGGGGGATCGCCTACGCCCGCGACGAAATGCCGCTGGTGCACGCGAATCCCTTTCGCTACCCCGCCGAGTACCGGGCCAAGCTGGCGGCCATGGCCGCGGCGAGTCCGGATCGCGCGTTAGAAGCCGTGTATCGAGCGAGATCGGGGCTTGATCTGACCAATACGCCATTGCTTTACGCCGCGACGCGACTCCTGCCAAATCAGTACCTGCGAGCGCTCAGCGTCTATCGTTGCGTTCAACTGCTGGCAATCGCGGTCGGCATGCTCATGTTGTGGCGTCTGGTCGGAATAAGAACGTGGCGCGGCGCTACGCTGTGGTCAGCGCTGCTGCTTGCCGCGTACGATCCGTTGGTGCTCGATCTGCATGTCGCGAATCTTGCGAGCGTGCAGCTCCTTGGCCTGGTGTTCGCGATTGCGCTCAGTTTGCATGTCGCCCATGGCTCACGGCTGGCGCTGCTCGCGCTCGCTGGTTGGTTGCCAGCGCTTGTCATTCTAAAACCGAATCTACTACTGCCCCTGACCCTGCTCGGGATCGGCGGTCTACGTCAATCACCAGCTACTCTCCGACTGCCGTTCGTCGCCGTCGCGAGCGCTGTCGCCGCACTGTGTATCGAGATCGGCAGTTATTACTTTGCCTCACCGGTGATCTGGATCGACTGGGCGCGGGTGCTGTTTAGTCACGATGATCGCTTGGCTTACGCTTACGCACTGGGCAATTACTCGTTCGCGCATCAACTGTCGCTCGCGCGGCATTGGTCGTTGCTCGCGACCTCGTCGCTCCTCACGTTCGGTGGATTACTTATTTTGGTCGGCGTGCCGTGGGCACTATCGCGCGCCACCGGACACCAGGCGACGCTACTACCGACCGCCGAAGCGGGCCTGTGGTGGGCGTCGATCGGCGTGGTGATCACGCTCGGCGGCGCGCCCCTCGTATGGCAACACTACTACGTGTGGGCTCTAGTCCCGATCGTGTATCTCGTCGCTGGCGCCAACCACGCGTGGCTCGCACGTCTCGCCGGGGGGCTCGGGTTCATCGGCTGCGCCGGCATGTTGCGGGCCTATTATCACAACGTGGCCGGCACGGAGCCCGCCTGGTTGCCGCTCGCGAATTGCCTCGGTTGGGCGCCGCTCGCGGTAGGGTTATTCATTACTCGGCTGGCGCCGGCACGCCCGGCCTGAACGTCGACCTTGAGAATTTTGAATTGGCGCCGCGCTCGTTTTCGCGGGCTGTGGCAGGCAATTTTTGCTAGGCTCCTCTTTCGCCATCACCGGTAAACATATGCCCGAGGTCACTATGAATTTCGACATCCCGGCCGAACTCGTGCAATACCTCAAGGAATTGGACGAGTTTATCGAGCGCGAAATCAAACCGCTCGAGGCGCAAGACGACAACGTTCGTTTTTTTGATCATCGCCGCGAACATGCGCGTACGGACTGGGACAACGGCGGCTTGCCACGCCACGAGTGGGAAGCGTTATTGGCCGAAGCAAAGCGGCGGGCCGATGCCGCCGGGCATTTTCGCTATCCGTTTCCCAAGCACTATGGCGGCCGCGACGGCACCAATTTAGGCATGGCCATCATCCGCGAACATCTGACGACCAAGGGGCTGGGGCTACATTGCGATTTGCAAAACGAGCATGCCATCGTCGGGAACAACATCAGCTTGTTGTTGATGCTGGAATACGGCTCGGAAGCGCAAAAACAGGAATGGATCGCGCCCTTGGCGGCGGGCGAGAAGATTTTCGCGTTCGGGATCACGGAGCCGAATCATGGCTCGGACGCCACGCACATGGAGACCGTGGCGGTCCGCGTGGGTGACAGCTGGCGGATTAATGGCGAGAAAACGTGGAACACCGGCGTGCATACGGCGTCGCACGATTTGATCTTCGCGCGCACCAGCGGTAACGCGGGTGATGGCATCGGCATCACGGCGTTTATTGTTCCGACCAGCAGCGCTGGATTCAAAGTCGAAGAAATGATGTGGACTTTCAACATGCCGACCGATCATGGCCGCATCTCGTTGCGCGATGTCGTCGTGCCTAACTCCACTATTTTTGGCCAAGAAGGACGGGGCTTGCAGGTGGTGCAACATTTCTTCAACGAGAATCGCATCCGCCAGGCGGCGTCGAGTCTTGGCGCGGCGCAATTTTGCATTAACGAGTCGGTGGCCTATGCACGAACCCGCAAAACCTTTGGCAAGACGCTCGCGAGCAACCAAGGGATCCAATTCCCGCTGGTCGAACTACAAACCCAGTGTGAAATGTTGCGCGCCTTGATCCACAAAACCGCCTGGATGATGGATACTTACGGCGCGTTCTCGGTGTCGGACAAAGTCTCGATGTGTAATTACTGGGCGAATCGGATGTGCTGTGAAGCCGCCGATCGCGCGATGCAGGTGCATGGCGGCATGGGCTATTCACGCCACAAACCGTTTGAGCATATCTATCGCCATCATCGACGCTACCGGATCACCGAAGGCTCCGAAGAAATCCAAATGCGCCGTGTCGCGGGCTATCTGTTTGGGTTCATGCAACAGCGCGCGCCCAAGGGAGTCACCGAGGTCTAAGGTGACGCGCAATGAACGGCAAAGCCTTGTCACTACCGGAAGCGTTGCCGACCGTCCTGGCGCGCACGCTCCCGGAATTTCGCGCCGTCATGGCACTCGAACGATTATCGGGCGGCGCCAGTCAAGAAACCTACAAGCTCAAGATCGACACGACCGGCGGCGCACGCCAATTGGCGCTACGCCGCGAGACGGGCGGCCAACCGATGGCGCGCACGTCTGGGCAGGTCGGTTTACGCGTGGAAGCACGATTAATTAAAGCCGCACACGCGGCCGGCGTACCAGTACCAGAAATCTTGGGCGAGTTCGAACCCGGTGACGGTCTTGGCGAAGGCTTTGTCATGACCTGGATCGATGGAGAATCGCTCGGCGCGCGCTTGGTCAGAAGCCCGGAACTTGCCGAAGTGCGGCCGCGCCTGGCCTTTGAATGCGGCCAAGTGTTGGCGCGCATTCACGCGATCGATCCCACTACCAGCGGCCTCACCTCAGTGCTCGAAGTGCGGCCGCCGGCAGCCTTCGTCAATGCCACTTGGCAACACTATCAAGCGCTACAGTCGCCGCAACCGATGATCGATTTCACCGCGCGCTGGCTGCTCGCGAACCTGCCGCCCGCGCGCAGTCCGCGCCTGGTGCATGGTGACTTTCGGAACGGCAACCTAATGGTTACGCCGCGCGGCGTGGTCGCCGTGTTGGATTGGGAGATCGCACATCTCGGCGATCCGCTACGCGATTTAGGCTGGCTGTGTACTAATTCGTGGCGCTTCGGCAATAGCGCCTTACCGGTCGGTGGCTTCGGCGAGTACGCCGATTTATTAGCCGGCTATGCGGCGGAATCCGGTCAGCCAATCGATTTAGCCGAACTAAAATTCTGGGAAGTCTTCGGTTCGTTCTGGTGGGCGGTGGGCTGTCTTAAAATGGCCGAGCATTTTCGCTTAGGTCCCGATCAAACGGTAGAGCGCCCGGGTATCGGGCGTCGCTCTTCAGAATGCCAAGTGGATTGTGTGAATCTTTTGATTCCAGGGGCCGTAACACGCGTCGTACCCAACGCTGCTCATCGCGATGACGCGTTGCCACGACTAGACGAGCTGGTCAGCAGCGTCCGCGACTATCTGCGCGCCGACGTGATGGCGGCGACCACCGGCCGCACGAGTTTTCTAGGCCGTGTCGCCGCTAATTCACTCGACATCGTGCTGCGCGACATGGCTACAGGTGAGCAGGCGCGTGACGCGGAGCACGAGCGATTGCGTCGACTATTTAATTCCGACGCGGCGCTCAATACATTGCGCTGGCGGCTGGTCGATGGCTTACGCACGGGTCAGCTCGCGATTGAGCAACCCGAGTTAACGATCCATCTGCGCGAGACCGTCGTCAACGAAGCCTTAATCGATCAACCGACCTACTCGGGGTGCGTGACCGCGTTGAGAAATGCTGGTTATGCTTGAGCGCGCGTTGACCTGGAAACGAGCAATTTAAAAAGGTTCACCAGTCACATGACCTCTCCATTCGAAACACCCGTCCTCGTTGTCGGCGGCGGCCCGGTCGGCATGACGCTCGCACTCAACCTCGCCCGTTATGGCGTCCGATCGATTTTGATCGAACGCAATCCAACCACCACCGCCTCGCCCAAAATGGATCTAACCAATGGTCGAACCATGGAGCTCTTTCATCGTCTTGGCTTAAGTGCCGCGTTACGCGCGGCGGGGGTGCCCGAAGAAAATTCCTTCGATATCGCCTGGATCACCTCGTTGTCGGGCCACCAGCTTCATCGCTTTCACTATCCTTCCGCCAAGGAAATGCGCGAAAAAAGTCGGGCGAATAATGATGGCTCGCACACCCGCGAGCCGCCCATGCGCGTTAGCCAAGTAGTAATCGAGCCGGTGCTAAAGCGCGCGGTCGATGACAATCCGCTGATCGACGTGCGCTTCAGCACGGCGTTCGAGCACCTGGTCGAGCAAGATGCCGACGGCGTCCGCGCGGAAATTCGCTCGGCCAACGGCAAAATTGAAATCGTGCGTTGTCGGTTCCTCGCGGGTTGTGATGGCGGGGGTAGCCGCGTCCGGCGCCAACTTGACATCGAACTCGATGGCGACCTCGGTGTGGGACAGGCGTACATGGTGCATTTTCGCTCGGATGATCGCGAGTTCTTGCAGCGCTGGGGCGCCACTTGGCATTACCAATCCGCGATCGGCACGATGATCGCGCAAAACGATCACGACATTTGGACTTTGCAGTGTTTAGGGCTGCCGGGTGTCGATCGCGACACCCTCAACCCGGCCGAAGTTCTCGAAGCGTGGGCCGGACGGCCATTCAACTACGAGATCCTGCAAGCGAATCCGTGGGACGCACATTTCGTTGTCGCCCAAGCCTTTCAGGTCGGGCGCGTCGCCTTGGCCGGCGATGCCGCGCATCAGTTTGTGCCGACCGGCGGGTACGGCATGAACTCTGGCATCGCCGATGCCGCGGCCTTGTCCTGGAAATTAACTGCGATGATTCAGGGCTGGGGCGATCTCAGCTTGCTCGCGGCGTATGAA
>JAYUEZ010000241.1:0-5322 GCA_043738965.1 Gammaproteobacteria bacterium | reverse complement strand
TACCGGATAAGGGTGCGCGTGCTGGAACACAACCCGGGCTGCCGCAATATTCCCCGTTCGAAGAAGTCGTTCAAAGCGCGGCGTTGATTGCCCAAGCCGCGAAGCCACTAAGCGATCCCGAGACGTGTCTGGCGGCCGCCTACGACGGCGCCACGCGCCCGTTAGGAGTCATAGGCTATATGGCGGGGCAGCCGATCCCCGGTGATCCGGGCGAACCCGCCGCCGGTGAAAAGCGCAAATTGCCGCCACCGCCGACCCCGGCCCAAGGGGGCGCATCGCCGGGTTGGATCGCCCCGACTGCTTGAACATCGCGGGCGCGACTGGGATAGTGGGTCGACCAATGTCACGGTTCCCAAGGGTGATCCCGCATGGACATTCCCACGCGAGAACGAAGGTGGCAGGCGGCGGACGCCGCCCCCTACTGGCTGTTCACCGATCCCACCGTATTCGAACGCGAACAAGCGCGCATTTATCGCGGACCCACCTGGCACTTTCTCGCGCTGTTCGATGAAATAAAACGGCCCGGTGATTTCAAAGCGACCTATATCGGAACGACCCCGGTAGTGGTCACGCAGACCAAGGACGACAAGATCGTCGCATGGATCAATCGTTGCGCGCACCGTGGTGCGCTGGTCTGTCGTCAATTACGCGGGAATGCTCGCGTCCACACCTGCGTCTATCATCAATGGGCTTACACTCAAGAAGGGCAGTTACGCGGGGTGCCGTTTCGCGGCGGATTGAATGAGCAAACTGGCATGCCCGCCGATTTTGATTTGGCGGCGCATGCTCTACCTCCCGTTCGCGTTGAACTGTGTCATGGTCTTGTGTTCGGAACCTTGGATGCGACCGCAGAACCCTTGGTCGACTACCTTGGACCGGAGATGCTGCCGTGGCTCGCTCGAATATTTCATAAGCCTGTTGAATATCTCGGCTGCACACGTCAGTACGCGAAATCAAATTGGAAGCTTTACTACGAGAATGTGAAAGATCCGTATCACGCGAGTCTGCTGCATTTATTTCACACCACGTTCAATATTTATCGTTCGAACATGCAAGGACGCTCGATTGTCGATTCGCGCCACGGCTTGCATTCGATCATCACCACCACCCCGCGGGCCGACGACGCGACGGCGGCGGCGTACAAAGAAGCCGGTATCGCCACCTATAAAGAGCAAGTCAAGCTCAACGATCCGAGCATGCTAAAGGTGCGCCGCGAATTCGACGAGCAAACGAGCAACAATATCCAGTCGCTGTTTCCAAGCACGGTGATCCAGCAAATTCATAACACACTCGCCGTGCGCCAAGTGCTGCCGAAAAAGGTCGATGAATTTGAATTGGTATTCCACTTCTTTGGCTATGCCGATGATGACCCAGAACTTCGCGCCCTGCGGATCAAGCAGGCCAATTTAGCGGGTCCCGCCGGCTATATTTCGATGGAAGATACCGAAGCGACAGAATTGGTCCAACGTGGGGTCACCCCAGCGCCGCCCGATGCTGCGTCCTATCTCGGCATGGGAGATCCCGCGCGTGATCACCAAACGAGCCTGATCACCGAGCACATGATTCGAAGTTTTTGGGCGGGCTATCGCCGGTTGATGGGTTGGAGCTAATGGACGAACGCGACCTGTATTTCCAGATTGACCGTCTATTCGCCGAATATTGCGCGTGCTTGGATGAAGATCGATTGGAGGATTGGCCGACATTCTTCATCGAAGAGGGTCAATACAAAATGGTGTCGCGCGAGAATTACGCGCACGGTTACCCGATTCCACTGCTATATTTTGATAGCCAGGCGATGATGCGTGACCGCGTGTTTTCGTTACGCCACGCGAATATTTATCAGCCGCACCGCTATCGTCACGCGCTGTCCGGGGTGCGTATCACGGCACGGACAACAGACTTAATCCACGTGGCATCCTCATACATTGTTGTGCAAACACTGCACGAAGGCGACACCGAACTCTACCAAGCGGGAAGTTATTACGACGATCTCGTCCCGACCATCGACGGTCTGCGTTTTAAGCAACGCTTAGTCGTTTACGACACGTCGCGCGTTAAGACCTTGCTTGCGACGCCGGTGTGAAAAAGAGGGGAATGTCCGGAAATTTTCGAGCTCAGGGGGGCGGCTGTCGGGTGCGCGCATAGCGGTTTGTGAAGCGTGCGGCGCAAGACAGTGTCGCACGCGGGACAGCTCCTCGCCGGCCAGGAATGGCCGGCGAGGAAGAGCGGAGCGCGCGCCCGAAATCCGTTGCGGCGCCGAATAATTTACGAACGATACGCTTTAAGCGATTACGCTGCGGCCGCCAGCCGCCCAGCACCATGCCGCAATAGCTGACCCGAGTGCGTATGCGTTTCGAGATCGTTCTCTATCGTGACCTGGCCATTGACTAGAATATAGCGATAGCCGATGGCGCGTTGGATACGACGCCACTCCCCGCCCGGTAAGTCATGCGCGATCGTCGCCGGTGGAATGGCGAGATTGTCGAAGTCATAGCACAGGATATCCGCCGGTGCGCCGCGCTTCAGCACGCCGCGATCCTCGAAGCCCGCGACCATGGCCGGTAGCGCGCTCAAGCGCCAATGCGCGTCTTCCAAACTCAGCATGTGATGTTCGCGTACGGCCTTGATCAGTGTCTCGGTGGGATAGCGGCCCGCGGTTAGGAATTTGGTATGCGCGCCGCCATCGGAGACGCCTAGCAGCACATAGGGATCCGTGAACAACTCCTGCATGTAGCCCGGATAGGTATTCGTGCCGGCGGCAAAGAATTCAGTTTTTAATTTATCGTGGACCACGATATCGAGCAGCGCATCAACCGGATGCTTGCCGAGTTGTTCAGCGACATGGCTGATCAACATATCGCGAAAGCGCTCGGTCTCCGGCGACGCCGGTCCCGTTACGACTAAATTCGGAATGCCGCTGGTCACGACCAAGGGATTCTGCGCTTTCAACGCGGCACGGCGTGCGGGATCGGCGAGTTTCGCCAAGCGCTCGGCCGGCGTGCCAATGGTCGCTTCCCGCCACGCCGGTCTTTCGTCATACAAATTCCAGTCTTCGAAAGTCAACGCATAACCAGCATCGGTGGTGAGGCCCTGACCATAGATCCGGATCCCGCGTTCACGGCAACTTTTAAGCCACGCGAGACCATCGCGATGGACTTCGGGTTTGTGATCGAAAATCTGTAGCACATTCCACAGCATTGGCCGCCCGGAAATTTGTGCCAATCGTTCCAAGTGCGCGCGATCGTGAGCGACTGATTGGCCAGAGATGGTCATTTGCATGAAGCCCTGATTGCGGCGGCCGAGCACTTGCGCGAGCGCCTCGCAGGTCTCGTCGTGCATGACGTCGGTGACCATCGGCGTCCCGTCGTAATCGAGCTGTACCGCCGCGGGACCGTTAGGCATCAGCCGCTGAGCGGACCAGCCGCAACCACCGGCATCGAGTGATTGTTCAAGCAACCGACACAACGCCGTCGTTTCATCGGCTGAGGGCTTTTTGCCAGCCTTCGCGGCTTCGAGGCCTAAGACCCACGTCAGCATCGGGCCAACGGGTACATACGGCAGCAGGTTGATAGCTTTGGGGGCGCGGTCCACCGAATCTAGAAATTCCGGAAACGTAGTCCAATCCCAGGGGAGGCCAGCTTTCATTGAAGCGTAAGGGATCGCTTCAACTCGCGTCATGGTCAGCATCGCGCGTTCGCGCAGTTCAGGCTGAACCGGCGCAAACCCAAAACCGCAGTTACCGATGACGGCGGAGGTAATGCCGTGCCAGCTCGATAACGTGCAGTAGGGATCCCAAAACAATTGAGCATCGTAATGGGTGTGGAGATCGACAAACCCGGGCGCCACCACCAGGCCGCTCGCATCGATCACCCGTTTGCCGCGGTGCGCGGCGATTTGCCCCATGTCCGCGATGACACCGTGCTTGACGGCGATGTCGCCACGATAACGCGGCAAGCGTGTACCGTCGATGATGAGTCCGTTTTTTATGACGAGATCGAATTCGGCCATAACCCACCTCTAGATTTTGTCGCTACGTTCTAGAACCGAGTATACATCGCCCGGGAATTCGAACAGAGGTGCGTGCACCACCGCTTCAATCGGGGGCTAATTCGTCAACCGTATGATTTATAAAGGACGCGGGTAACAAAGCGCCGACGGTCACGAGGCGAGTGTGGCGGATTCCGCGGACTCGCGCGCCGCATGCAAGGCGTGGAAGCGTTCGCCGAGTTCGGCGCCCATGTATTTGCGCAAGAACGACAATTCGGTTTTGTGCATGTCGACCCACAACAAGCAGTCGATTGAATTACCGAAATTAGGATCGATGTTAAAACCCAGGATCTGGCCGCCTATCTTCAAATATTGACGCAGGAGCACGGGCACTCCGCGGTCATCCTGCTCAACGGTGCCGAGCAGATCGGCGACGATTCTCAGATCGCCACTATCAAGATCGACCAACGCCGCTGCTTCATGTTCTTTCGGGCGGAACGGGCGTCGTGGTTTGACCAAACTCGCGCGGTCTTTTTCGAATTTATGATGCTTCATGAAGCGCACCAAAATTTCTTGCGAAATGGGATGGTAGTCATTACTGATGCTGACCGGACCAAACAATACGTTGTAGCGGGGGTTTTTCCCGAGGTAGGTCGATAAGCCCTTCCACAACAACATCAACGACGAGTAACTGCGTTGATATTCGGGACGCACGAACGAGCGACCGAGTTCAATCGCGCGATCCAAACCGGCTTGTAAGCGCGGCGCGAGTTTAAATAGCGATTGCACGTACAGCCCGTTCGGCCCATAAGTCCGCAGGATTTCATCGGCGTGACACAAGCGATAGCCACCGACGATTTGCTGGGTCGCGGTGTCCCACACGAACAATTGCCGATAGTAACTGTCGTACAAATCGATATCGGAGCGCTTGCCGGTGCCTTCGCCGACCTGCCGGAAGCTGAGTTCGCGCAGGCGACCAATTTCTTGCAATAACCACGGGATTTGATTCGAGAGCGCATACCACACTTCGAACGAACCGCTGGTCAGGATGCGTTGTCGCGGCGGAAGCGCGGCCACTTCGGCGGCCAAGCGCGTGCTGGGAATGGCATCCGCGAGCGGCTCTTCAGGGCGGCGTGGCGAGGCCGCACGGCCGAGCACGATCCGTTGCTGACTGCGCGCCGCGAGCAGATAGGTCTTGGTGCGCAAATACCGGGTGGCTTGCGTGCGGGCCTGCAATTCGGTTAGCACATCGATCGGAACCCCGGCGCCGAAGCGTACGTGAATTTGGCGGTCTTTCGCGTTCAGCATTTCGCGCGGGAGGAGCGCGGTTCGAAG
>JAYUEZ010000240.1:0-5353 GCA_043738965.1 Gammaproteobacteria bacterium | reverse complement strand
CCGCATCAGCGCCAGCGCTCTTGCTCAAGGCGTGTTCACTGTATTCGACGAGGACAATTTTCTTTGCACAGTATGATTCCAGCGCGGCCACGAACGCGCCGACTACGCCGGAGGCCCGGCCGTGCAAGGCCACGGTCGCGCCACGGTCGCGCAAGCTGGCCTGCAATCGATCTTCATTATTTTCACGCGTGACTTGATAGCTTATTAATTCAAAGGGCACGCGCTGCGCGAGATATTGGTGGTCGAAGAGCTCGACTATTTTCGCGGGCTCGACTTCGGTCGCGCTTTGTTCGGCGTGGCGCTGAATGACGGCGCTGAAGTCGATCTGCAGCCAGCGTGGCAGCTGAAAGCCCTCCGTTTGTTCGAGCACATAGGCGACGCCGCCTTTGCCTGACTGACTATTGATGCGGATCACTTCTTGATACGACCGCCCGAGATCGGCGGGATCGATCGGCAAGTACGCGACGTCCCACGGCCGCGCGGGGTCTCGTTTGGTAAGGCATTTCTTGATCGCGTCCTGATGGCTGCCAGAGAACGCCGTGAACACCAGTTCCCCCGCGTAGGGATGGCGCGGATGGACGGGTAATTGCGTACAGGCTTTGACGCACCGAATGATTTCGTCCATTGGCGATAAATCGAGTTCGGGATCGATGCCCTGGCTGTAGAGGTTCATCGCCATGGTCACGATGTCCATATTGCCCGTGCGCTCGCCGTTGCCGAGTAACGTGCCTTCGACACGCTCGGCGCCGGCCATCACCGCCAATTCGGCGGCCGCCACCGCGCAGCCACGATCGTTATGGGTATGTAAGCTAACGATGACGGTATCGCGTTGACCTATATGCCGGCAAAACCATTCGATTTGATCGGCATAAACATTCGGCGTGCTCATCTCCACGGTTGCTGGCAAGTTCAAGATGCACGGTCGCGCCGGCGTTGGGCGCCACACGGAAACAACGGCCGCGCATACCTCCACGGCGTAGTCGAGTTCGGTGCCGGTGAAACTTTCCGGCGAATATTGAAACGTCCAATCAGTACCCGGATAACGCGCGGCGCAGGCCTTCACCCGTTCCGCGCCTTGCGTCGCGATGGCCTTAATGCCGGTGCGATCGAGTTCAAAGACCTGTTCGCGCTGCACGGTCGAGGTCGAGTTGTATAGGTGCATGATCGCGCGCTTGGCGCCGGCCAACGCTTCGAACGAACGGTCGATGAGTTCCGGGCGCGCCTGGGTCAGGACCTGCACCGTGACGTCGGCCGGGATCAAATCGCCCTCGATGAGACGGCGCACGAAATCGAAATCCGGCGCCGAGGCGGCTGGAAAGCCGATCTCGATCTGCTTAAACCCAACGCGCACTAGCATTTGAAACATTTGCAGCTTCTGTGCCACGTTCATCGGTTCGATCAGCGCCTGATTACCGTCGCGGAGGTCCACGCTGCACCACGTGGGCGCGTGCTTGATCACGTTGTTCGGCCAGGTACGGTCGGGCAAATTGATTGGCGGAAAGGCGCAGTACTTACGGTGATTAAAGGCATTCATTGGGCTTCGTCTCAGGTGCTAGTGAATGACGACCAGTATAACCAGACTGCACTAGGGAATAATTGCAAAGACACCATTAAAATCAGATATTAATTATATTAATCACTAATTTTATTTAGTTTTATAGAGATTTAATCTAAAATAATCCAATTTAATCACTGGTGCGCATTATCAACGCCCTCCGAACCGCAGGCGCCACACGATGAAATTGGACCGTATCGATAAACGCATCCTAGCCCTGATGCAGAGCAATGGCCGGATCACGAACCTAGAGCTAGCCGAGCAGGTCGGCCTGTCGCCGACCCCATGTTCGCGCCGCGTCCGCCAGCTGGAAGAGTCGGGCATCATCGAGGGCCATGTGACGCTGTTAAATCAGATTCGGCTTGGATTGAACATCACGGCGATGATCAGCATCAGCATGGATCGACACACCCCAGAGCGCTTCGCGAGCTTTGAACGCGAGGTCAAAAAATTTCCCGAAGTGATCGAATGCAGCATCGTCACCGGCCAAGCTGCCGACTATTTGCTGAAGGCGGTGCTGCCAGACATGACCTACTACGAAGAATTTTTGCTGGGGCGTCTGACGCGAATTGAAGGGGTAACCGGGGTTCATTCAAGCTTTGTGCTGCGCAGGGTGATCGCGAAAACCGAGTTACCGCTTGATCACGTCGACGGGAGCGTGCCAGTGCCGGCGCGCGAGCGCTTGCGGCCCGCGAGCAAACGGACGTCGCGCCGACCCCGCGATGGGTAAGTGTAGCGGCCACCCGACAACCGCCGTGGTCTCGACATAAATCGCACGCGCTCCTCGGATTCCTCCTAGATTGACAATATGGCCTCGTAAAACCTAGCGTCTGGCCACGTTGATATTGATTGTGCGTGCTCCATTTCCACGAGAAACGCGGATGCCGACGGCAATCTGTGGGTGGCGGTTGAGAAGGTGGTGCCGTTCCCCCGCGGCGCCGCGCCGGATGGCGATCGAAGGCAATGGAACGTTGTGGGTGCCGCTCTATGGCGAGGGGCAGTTCCCACTCGAACTCGAATTCGCGCACGCCGGCCAGCTGACGATCGAAGTCACCAGCCGCTTTCATTCGCCGAACCTTACCCGACGCATTCGGGCGGCCGCGCGCCGCGGAGATAATAGAGACCTTGCACAACTTACGCGACGCCCACTAACGCGCCCGATCGGTACCGCCACCGATCGGGCCGCAATTTCCTCGTGGCGCTTTTCCTACCGCGCATAACCTGCTCTACTCCCGCCTCCGCGATTTCCGCCCGCTGATATTCGAAGACGCAGCGACGACGCAACGCGCCACACCGGGTAACGACAAGGCTTACGCACCCGCATGAAAGTCCCCAAGGAACTGCAGTCGTTGATCGACGATGGTGTTATCGACGAGGTCGTGCGGCCATTAAAAAGCGGCAAGGAGGCTGCGGTGTATGTAGTCCGCGTCGGAACCGAGGTGCGCTGTGCCAAGGTCTACAAGAATATGGCCCAGCGCAGCTTTCAACAGCGCGCGCAGTATCAAGAAGGGCGTCAGGTGCGCGGCAGCCGCGCGCAGCGCGCGATGGTCAAGCGCACGAAATTCGGTCGCAAGGAAGAAGAGAGCGCGTGGAAAAATACTGAAGTGGAGGCCTTGTACCAGCTGATGGCGGTGGGAGTGCGGGTGCCGAAACCGCACAGCTATATCGACGGGGTGCTTGTGATGGAGCTGCTAACCGATGCCGAAGGGCGGTCGGCGCCGGGCTTGGGCACGGTCGAGCTAGCGCCGCAAACGGCGCGCGAATTCCACGCGTTTCTCATCAAGCAAATTCAGTGGATGCTATGCGCTGGCCTCATTCACGGTGACCTTTCCGAGTACAACATTTTGGTCACTGAAAGCGGGCCGGTGATCATCGATCTGCCTCAGGCGGTCAATGCCGCTGGCAACAACGCGGCGCGGGCCATGCTGGTACGCGATGTCGGCAATGTTACGGCCACCCTCGCGCGCTTTGCGCCAGAGCTCGCCGCCACGCGCTACGGCGAGGAGTTGTGGGCGCTATTCGCCACCGGTGAGTTGACGCGCGAGTCTGCGCTAACTGGCGAATTCATCGATGACCAAACGCCAGTCGATGTGGAGGGGGTGCAGCAAGTCATTGACGATGCGCAAGCCGAACATGAGCGCCGCGAATACGGTCGCGAAGTGGCCGACGGCCGACACGCCGAGCCGCGTGGCGAACCCACGACTGCGGAATCCCATCCGGATTAGATGAAACGGGCACACAATTTTGCCGTCTTCGATCTCGCCTTCGGCCAGACTGGCTTCGCCATGCGAACAGACATCATCCGTCGCGAAGTAGCCGTCGGGCAGACGATAGAGTGCAACAGGCAGGCCGGTGTCGAGCACCACTTGCCGCACTGAGTTGAAGGGCATCGTGTCAGCCGGCCCGAGGTTAATTCGATTCAACGTCAAAATCTCAAGCGAAATTGGGTGCTCTACGTCCGGCCCACGGCAACGCGTGCTCGAGCTGTCCCGCGAGGCTGTACAAAGTTTCTTCGTCGCCCAAGCGGCCGACGAATTGCATGCTAAGCGGCAAGCCCGACTTGGCCTGCCACAGCGGCAAGGCCACGGCCGGTTGACCTGTTGTATTAAAGAGCGGGGTGAATACGGCGTAGTGTTGAATGATGTGGTTCCACCAGCCCAGCATGTCGAGATCTTTAGCGTTCTGATCGAGTTCTCCGAGTTTGGCGACGTCGCGACACAGCACCGGGGATAGCAACACATCATAGTCGCGCATGACCGCACCGACCGCGCGCGAAATGATGTTTTGCATGCCCATCGCTTCTTCCATCTGCAGCGCCTTCAGCGATTTTCCGTACCGGTACACTTCAAGCGTCACCGCCTCGGTCGTTTTCGGGCCGATGGTGCGGCCGGTGCGCGCGGCGAATTGCTCCATGTAGTAGCCGAGTGTCACGGCCCACAGCCGAATGGTCGATTCATTGAACATTTCAGCACTGTAATTCAACCGCACTGGCGTACAGACATGGCCGAGATCTTCAAGCAATTTTTGCGTGTCCAGGAGGCGTGACTTAACCTCGCGTGAGATTGCGCTACCGCCCGGCAGGCGATCAACCACGCCGATGCGGAGCTTATCGGGCGGCGTCATCGCCGCGGCGAGGAAACTCCGTCGGGGTGGGGGTGCAGAATAGAAATAACCGTCGTCGGGACCGGCTACGGCGTCGAGCAAAGCGGCCGAATCACGCACCGAGCGGGTGGCTGCGAATTCGATCGCGAGGCCCCACAAAAAAATGCCGCTATCAGGACCGGTGGGTGTACGACCACGGGTCGGCTTCATGCCAACCAGTCCGTTACAGGCAGCGGGAATGCGGATGGAGCCGCCGCCATCGTTCGCGTGCGCAATCGGCACCATGCCGGAACCGACCGCGGCACCCGCACCGCCCGACGAACCGCCGACCGAATATTCGAGATGCCATGGGTTCCGAGTCGGTCCGTAGATCAACGCCTCGGTATTGGCGTTGAAGGCCATTTCCGGCGTGGTGGTGGTGCCAATCGTCACCAGGCCGGCCGCGCGACAACGCCGCATGAGCTCGGTGTCGTGCGCGTATTTGATGCCGGCGCTGAGCCGCGAGCCGTGTGACGAGATCATGCCCTTAAAGTGCATGCCGAATTCTTTAACCAGAAAAGGAACGCCGCGGAACGGCCCGTGCGGCACGCCGGACTTTATTTCGGCTAGTGCATGCTCGCGCAAGCTTTGGACTACACAGTTAATGTTGGGATTCAGACGCGCCACCGCGTCGAGCGCGCTGTCGACGAGCTCACG
>JAYUEZ010000239.1:0-2021 GCA_043738965.1 Gammaproteobacteria bacterium | reverse complement strand
CCGCCGAAGCGCTGCAGGTGGTTGGCAATCGCGATCGCGTGGTGGCCGCCATTGAACATCTCTTACAGAACGCCCAAGACGCCACCCCGCCCGAGGGGAGCATTCAAGTTCGGCTGGCGCATACCGATGAACGTGCGATCGTCGAGATCATCGACACGGGTAGCGGAATGACACAAGACTTTATTCAGAATCGCTTATTCAAGCCGTTTGACACTACCAAAGGGAAAGCTGGTATGGGCATTGGCGTCTACGAGAGCTTGCATATCGTCACTAGCGTGGGCGGACGGCTTACCGTTGAAAGCACCCCGTCCAGTGGTACGACATTTAAAATTTTATTGCCCCGCTATGTCGAGGTTGCAGAGCGCGCAGCGCGTCCGGCGCGCCTGGAAAAATCCGCATGAGCAAGGGCAAAGTCCTCATCGTCGATGATGACAGCGGACTACAAAAGCAACTGAAGTGGTCGCTTGAAGACTACGATGTGTCGATCGCGGGTGATCGCGAGTCGGCGCTGGAGGCGTTGCGGCGGCATGAGCCGCCGGTAGTGACCTTAGATCTTGGTCTGCCGCCCGATGCGGCCAACGCATCCGAAGGGTTACGTACCCTGCGCGAAATCTTGCGCGTGGCGCCGATGACCAAGGTGATTGTGATCACCGGAAACGATGATCGTGAAGTTGCCGTGCGTTCAGTCGGACAGGGTGCTTTCGATTTCTATGAAAAGCCCATCGACCCTGATGTGCTGCGGCTCATCATTGCACGAGCCCATCGGATGCACGAGCTAGAAACCGAAAACCGGCGGTTGCTCGAGACACGCCGCGAACCGCTTGCCGGGATCGTCGCCAGCAGCGTGCAAATGCTCGAGACCTGTCGGTTAATCGAAAAAATTGCGCCTACCAACGCCACCGTTTTAATCCTCGGCGAAAGCGGCACTGGCAAGGAGATCCTGGCGCGGGCGACGCACGAGTTGAGTGCGCGTAAAGACAAGCGCTTCGTGGCGATCAATTGCGCGGCCATTCCGGAATCCCTGCTCGAAAGCGAATTATTCGGTCATGAGAAAGGGGCTTTCACCGGTGCCGCCAAACAAACCAAGGGCAAGATCGAATACGCGGAAGGCGGCACCTTATTTCTGGACGAAATGGGCGATTTACCCGGCGCCTTGCAGGCTAAGCTGCTGCGCTTTCTGCAGGAACGCGTGATCGAACGCGTTGGTGGCCGTGAGGAGATCCCGGTCGATACTCGCGTGGTGTGCGCCACGCACAAGAACTTAAAGGCATTGATCGCCCAGAATCTGTTTCGCGAAGATCTATATTATCGTGTGAGCGAGGTATCGATTTCGATTCCACCGTTGCGTGAGCGTCCCGGCGATGCAATCCTGATCGCCCGTGTGCTATTGAACAAGTATCGCGAATCGAATGGTGGCGCGGTGCTGGATTTCAGTCCGAGCGCGCTCGCTGCGATTGATTGCCATGAATGGCCGGGCAATGTGCGGGAGCTCGAGAACCGTGTGAAACGCGCCGCAATCATGGCCGACGGACCCATGATCGAATCCTACGATCTCGAACTCGACGTGCCGGCGACCACTGGTTTTAAAACCCTGCGCGAGGTGCGTGAAATTGCCGAGGCCAACGCCATCCAGCACGCGCTGGCCGTCAACGGCGGGCAGATCGGCAAAGCTGCCGATCTGCTAGGGGTCAGTCGTCCAACCGTTTATCATCTACTGAAGAAATACAATATTCCGGCGTGAACCGCCGGCACACGGCATTTACTTGTAACAAGTAGTGTGAGTTAACAAGGATTTAACCGCCGCTGAAAATTCTGATGCCGGTTTTTTCACCAGTGGTTCGACGATGTCCGGGGGCACGTCTTCATCGGCATCGTGCTCCGCGATCAAAAAATCATGTTCCGCGTCCGCCATGACGACGGTCGCACCCAGTGATGAAACCAGCTGTTGGTTCTTAGTCATAGTCTTTGCTCCTTCCATTGGAGTTAACTTTATTGAGTGAGTACCCCTGACGTTAGCGGCC
>JAYUEZ010000238.1:0-5413 GCA_043738965.1 Gammaproteobacteria bacterium | reverse complement strand
AGTCGCTGAAGCCGGGCTGGCAGCAAGATCGCAACGACAATTTCACGAAACTCCTGGTCGGAGTGGCGGTGGAAGAGGATCTCGTGAACGATGGCTGGACCGAGCTCTTCAAGTCGCTCGGCGAATTGATGGACGGTACTGGCGCTTCGAACCTAACCGACGCGGAGATGAAGCAGCTCGGCGAGATCCTCGACTACCAACATGACAACCGTGTGCGCGCGCGCTGTGAGGAGTCCGTGAAAGATCAGAAGACCGCTGAAGCGCTCAAGCACTGGTATCGGCCGTGGTGCAAGCGGCCGTGCTTCAACGATGAATACCTCCCGACGTTCAATCGCCCGAACGTGACGTTAGTCGACACCGGTGGAAACGGTGTCGAGCGTGTCACCGCGAAGGGCGTGGTGGTCGATGGCGTCGAATACGAACTCGACTGTCTCATCTTCGCGACCGGATTCGAGGTCAGCCGCGCGACGTACACACACCAGGCCGAGCTCGACGTCATCGGGCGCGATGGCGTGAAGCTTGGCGATCACTGGGCAAGCGGTATGCGGACTTACCATGGCCTAATGAGTCATGGTTTTCCGAACCTGTACCACATGGGCTTCACGCAAACCGGCTACACGCCGAACTTCACCTACCAATTGGATAAGCAGGCGCAGCACCTCGCCGCCGTGTTCACTGACATAAAGTCACGTGGCTACCAGGCGCTCGAACCGACTAAGCAGGCCGAAGAGGATTATCTCAAGCTCGTGCTGGCGCCGAATGCGATGACCGATTACCTCGCGAGCTGCACGCCCGGTTACTACAACGCGGAAGGTAATGCAAAGGCTGCCAACGACGGCTTTCTACAAGGCCATTACCCGGAAGGCGGTCTGCGTTTCTACGAGATGCTGGCCGAGTGGCGCGCAAAGGGCGACTACGCCGGCCTGGTCGTTCGTTGAGACTCGCGGGGGCCGACCACGCCCCCGCGTCCCTCAGGTCTGGACGCATCAGCGCACAGGCGCCGATGCCCCATCAAAGACTCGCCCCGGATTCACGCGCTGTCGTTGCCGCCGCTCAACGCATAGTGGTCGCGGAGCTTGCGCCGCAGCGGCATGTGCACCGGGCTCTTGGGGATAGGCTCGCGGCGAACGATGATCCGCTTGGGAATTTTTTAGCGGGTGAGTTTATCCGTGATAAATGGCTTCCGCGCGGTCGAGCGACGTTTTGGGGAGCCGCACAGGGGGTCGGCCACCGCAAGGTTAGGTGTCGCCCTCAAACAAGACGTTCGCTGCGCGCAGCGCCGCGATTTCCTGCTCACTATGTCCCAGCCATTCGCGGAGGACATCGGCATTGTGCTGACCGATGGTCGGGGCTGCCAAGGGCAGATCATCGGGGAACGCGGAGAACTTGAGCGGCATGCCGGGGATCTGGAAGGTGCCCGCAATGCGATCCGTGATCGTGCGCACAGTACCGCGCGCCACGAGATGCGGATGGGTCAGGGTTTCTTCGATCGATAGTACCGGTGCCGCGGGCACTTGGTGTTGATGCATTTTGGCAATCGCACTGTCGCGATCAGCGAAGGTAGCGAGCCAATCCTCGAGCAACTTGACCACCAGGGGGCGATTGGCAAGGCGTCCGGCATCGGTGCCGAACTTATCGTCGTTCACCAAATCGGGTCGCTGCATCGCCGTGCACAGATCTTTCCAGTGATGCAGGAAGGCCATGATCACCACCCAGCCACCATTCGCCTTGAACACGCCGGCGGGGCATAAATAGTTCAAATGGGGGCCCTGACGACTCGGCTTCAACTGCCCATTGCTGCCACTAGCCTGATGCACCGTGACTTCCTGGCAATGGTAGTAAACATCAAGAAGCCCGACATCAAGATGCTGGCCCTTGCCGGTGCGATCGCGGTAGCGTAAAGCGGCGAGTATCGCGAGCGCGCCATGGACGCCAGTGCTGACGTCACCGATGCCGATCGGCGGAATATACGGCGTGCCACCGGCGTCGCCAATCATCGAGGTCACACCGGAATAGCCCTGGGCGATGAAGTCGTAGCCAGGCAACGTCGCGAGCGGCCCGTCCTGACCCAGCGCCGAGATCGAACACAGGATAATGTCTTCACGCATTTCACGCAGGCGTTCGTAGCCTAAGCCCATCGCGGCCAATGTACCGGGCTTGAAGTTTTCGACGACCACGTCAACCTTGGGCACGAGCGCTGCGATCAGTGCCATGCCGCGCGGATCGCGCAGATCGATACACAGACTCTTTTTGCCCAAATTTTGTTGAACGAAGTACATGCTGCGTTCGTTACGGATCTTCGACATACGCCGTGACATGTCACCGCTCGGCGCCGATTCGACTTTGATCACGTCAGCACCCATCTCGGCGAACATGCGGGTGCAGGTTGGGCCGGCGAGCGCGCGGGTAAAGTCGAGCACACGCAGATCCGTCAATACGTGTTCCATCGGTGCAGTCATCGTCCTATCCCCTTTCAGTACTTTTATTTTTTACTTCGCTGGCGCGCGCCAGCTTCCGCGCGCCGCTTTCGCCAAGCCCAACGTATCGCGCAACGTCGTCCCGGGATATGCCGTGCGGAATAGGCCGCGCCGCTGCAGTTCCGGGATCACCAGACGCGTGAAATCTTCATAGCTGCCCGGCATGTGCGTGGCCGCCAGAACGAAGCCATCGCAGGCCGCACCGGTGAACCATTCTTCCAAACGATCAGCGACCAGTGCTGGCGTGCCGGCGAAGGTCGGCAGCTCGCGGATCGTGCCGCGGCCGCTGAAATGCAGAAAGTCGCGCACCGTCGGATTGCTAAGCCCGCTCAGCTGAATGACGCGGTCGCGGATCCCTTGCAGGCCCGTGGCGGACGCGAGCTCTTCGGCAGTAAACGGCTCGTCCATCCCCTTCGCGCCGAAATCGAAGTTGAGCACTTCCGACAACAGGGTCAAGGCATCGATGGGTTTGGCTAGATGATCAATCAGCGCCATCTTGTCCTCGGCGATGGTCTGCGTCTCGCCAACTATCGCGTAGATCGCGGGCATGATTCGGACATTCGCCGGATCGCGTTGCTGGGCGGTGACCCGCTGTTTGAATTCCTGGTAGTAACGTTTGGCAAGATCAAGATTCGCGTGAATCACAAACACCAGCTCGGCCCAGCGCGCAGCGAATTCGCGTCCCCGACCGCTCTGCCCAGCCTGGATGATTACCGGATGACCCTGCGCCGAACGCGGCACGGTGAGTGGCCCGCGCGATCGCAACCACTGCCCCGCGTAGTCGATCCGCCGCACCTTGGTCGGCTCGGCGAACACGCCGCTAACCCGGTCCTGCACGATCGCGTCGTCCTCCCAACTGTCCCAGTGACCGTGCACGATTTCCATGAATTCGTCGGCACGATCGTAGCGGGTGTCGTGATCGAGTAACTGCTCGCGGCCGAAATTCGCGGCTTCCGCGTCGTTCAGTGACGTGACGACATTCCACGCGGCGCGGCCGCCAGTCATCAGGTCGAGCGTCGCGAACACGCGCGCCACGTGATACGGCTCGTAATAGGTCGATGAATAAGTAGCGCCGAGGCCCAGATGTCGCGTACTCAGACCCATCGCCATCAGGATCGTCGGCAGATCGAGCTTGACCGCACGGATGCCGTGACGCACGGTCTCGGCATAGTCGTCGTTGAAGATGTCCGGCATCGCGAGGCGATCGTCGAAGAACGCCAGATCAAATTTGCCGTCCTCCAGCGTACGTGCGATGCGCTGGTAGTATTGCGGCGTCATGAAATCCTGCGCGGTCGCCGGATGGCGCCACGACGCGGCGTAGTTAGAGCAATTCTGTGCCTGCAGAAAGGCTACCAAGGTCATCTGGCGCTTGGTTGCAACGCTCATTTCATCGCGTCCTTTAGACCGACCGGCTTGCACCGCGAGGCGTTTCACGGCGGCATCGGAAATCGAAGAACCACACTCAGATCACCCCATCTTCACGCAAGCGCTCGAGCTCTTCCGCGGAAAAGCCGAGTCGCTCGCCGTAGATTTCATCATTGTTTTGTCCGAGATCCGGTCCAAGTGAGGCGAACCTGCCCGGCGTCACCGACAGACGCGGCACGACATTCGGGATCACGACTTCGCCGACGCGTGGATCATGAACTTTGAGCAGATTACCGCGAGCCTTGAACTGTTCGTCTTCGAAAATATCGGCGATGCTGTTGATTGGTCCAATGGGCACCTCGCCGATCAGACAACGCCGCATCACTTCGTCGCGGCTCTGTCCACCAATCCAGTCGGCGACGATGCGATTGACGTCGTCACGCGCGGCGACCCGCTGCGCCATCTTCGCGAAACGCTCCGGCGCGAGCAATTCCGGGCGTTCCATCACGGCGGCCAGGCGCTCAAACATTTTGTCGGTAGAACAGGCCAACGCCACCCACTTGCCATCCCGGGTCGCATAATGACTGTGCGGCACTACGTTCACGGTGTCGGCACCCATGCGCTCACGCACAAAGCCCGATTTCGCATACGCCGGCGCGAGTTCGTCGAGCATGCGGAAAATCCCTTCATACAAGGCGATGTCGACGAACTGCCCCATGCCAAAGCGCGCACGCGCGGTATACGCGAGTAGCGCGCCGAGTGCGCCATAAAGACCGGAGATGTAATCCGCAAGCGAAGTGGAGCCCGGAGTTACTGGCGGCCCATCCGTTTCGCCGGCGAGATAGGCGAGGCCGGAGAAGGCATGGGCGATCCGCGCGAACCCGGGTCGATCGCGGTAGGGACCGTCCTGACCATAGGCCGAAATTCGGATCAGGATCAAATCGTCCTTGATGACTTTCAACGCCGCGAACCCGAGCCCCCAGCGTTCCAGTGTCCCCGGGCGAAAATTCTCGACCATGATGTCGCAATCCGCGACGAGGCGTTTCAAGATCGCGGCACCTTGCGGCTTTCTCAAATCGAGCGTGATCGATTTCTTATTGCGGCCATCATTGAGCCAGTTCAGGCTCGAACCGGTTTCCGTTAGCGTGCCGAATTGGCGGAAGGGATCGCCACTACCGGGCATTTCTACCTTAATCACTTCGGCGCCAAAATCGCCGAGGATACTGGCGCAGAACGGTGCCGCCAGCATGGTGGCGACATCCAACACGCGGACGCCTTGCAATGGTAGCGGCGAGTTATTCGTCACGCGCGAGCTCCGCGTCCGCACCGATCGCGCGGGCCAGGATTCGATCGGCGATCTTGCGATGCGCGATATCGAGCAGCTGGCCGTTCATCGCCACTGCACCCTGTCCTTGACGCTGCGCCGCGTCGAGCGCCGCGTGCACGGCGCGCGCCCAACTCACCTCCTCGCTGCTCGGGGTGTAGGCCTGATTCGCAAGTTCGATCTGACTCGGATGGATCGCCCACTTGCCCTCAAAGCCAAGCACGCGCGCACGGGCGGCGGCCGCGGC
>JAYUEZ010000237.1:0-5418 GCA_043738965.1 Gammaproteobacteria bacterium | reverse complement strand
AGCCCGCAACGGGCTCTTAGTTGGAACAGGTGCGGCCACTTCCTCCACGAGGACAGCCCGCACTGCCGGAGACCGGCATCTTGAGGTCTTGGGGCGTCGTGTCCCCGATCTATCCACGCGTAAGCGTGCTCAAGTGGCTACGGCCCTTGGGAGATCATCAACACTTACCGGAAATGAACTTACACGTGAACGATCTCAAATTCCAACTCAAAGAGCTCTGTGATCACAATCGCGACGGAAGCTACGCGACGCAGGCGCAACGACGCTGGATACTGGATCTCATCGCGAACCAGCTCCATGAACTTGGCTTTCGGCAGCTGGACAGTCATTCGCTGAAGCCGAAGCATGTCGAGGCCTTGGTCAACCATTGGCGGGGCGAAGGGCTTGCTGTCGCGACTATCAAAAACAGAATGGCGGCGGTTCGGTGGTGGGCCAAGAAGGTCAATCGACAGAACGTTATCGAACGCACCAACGATCGCTATGGGATTCCGCATCGTCAGTTCGTCAGTGATGAGAGCAAGGCGAAGTCTGTTAACACGGAAGCCTTGAACAAAGTCCACGACGAATACGTCCGGATGAGTCTCGAACTCCAGCAAGTATTCGGCCTCCGCCGCGAAGAAGCCATCAAGTTCAGTCCGAGCTACGCGGACCGAGGTGACACGTTAGTTCTCAAAGACACCTGGACCAAGGGCGGCAAAGCGCGCGAGCTTCCGATTCGAACACCCGAACAACGCGAAGTATTGAATCGCGTGCATCAACTGGCCGGACGGGGCTCGTTAATCCCGGCCAATCGGAACTACGTGGAACAACTCCGTGTCTACGAAGGCCATACCAGCCGTGCTGGCTTATCGAAACTCCACGGCCTTCGACACGCCTATGCGCAGCAGCGCTATCTCGAATTGACCGGCTGGCCATCACCGGCAGCAGGTGGGCCAAGTTCAAGCACACTCACGCGTTTACAGAAACCGCTCGATCACCACGCACGACTCACGATCAGCCGCGAACTCGGGCATGAGCGGGAAGCCGTGACCTCAATTTATCTAGGTCGATAATTTTCCGTTCGGCGAGACGGAAATCGGCAATACACGGTCTGAAAACACTGCTGGCGCCAAAATTGGGAAATCGTCCCGGCATCTCAAAAACGCAGATTTTCGCGTTTCAGCAAGAAAGTGACTCCAGCTATTCAAGTGCTTCCTCGCATCCTGTGGAAGAATTATTAACGGTTAATAATTTGTCCACAGGCAAGCATTACCTCCAACTTCATAGAAGCGCGGAAATGGTGGCCACCATGGCGTCCGCGCTGTAGGGCGCGCGCCGCGCACGCGCGCTGACTATCGCTTGCGTTGATCCGACCAACAGCGCTCAATCACCTGTTCCGCCGCCAAGCCTTGAATGAGGCGTTGGACGGTGCATG
Organism: Gammaproteobacteria bacterium; assembly: GCA_043738965.1. Lineage (GTDB taxonomy): Bacteria > Pseudomonadota > Gammaproteobacteria > CAIKBL01. Next base: position 4,004 of record JAYUEZ010000237.1, on the reverse strand, counting down.
CGCGCCGATGTTCGGACAACAAGTCCCGTCTTCATCGGCGGTATCCACCAGAGATCTTCATCGTATTCGAGGAGAAATCAGGCACGCATGACGCCTGTTTGCAGACGTGCCTGTGGACAAAATATTAGCGGCTAATATTTTGTCCACAACTCTATCTAAGATTTCGAGAACATGGAGTTTACCTATTGATTGCTTGAGGCGCCGAATCGTTCGTGTGCGTTTCCCCAACCCTTCTAGTGCGTCAATCGTCGAGTGAAGCGCTTTCGATTAGGACTGTGGATAAAATATTCGGGCCGAATAATTTGATCACAGGTTCCAATATCACTTCGAGAATCCTTTGCTGACCGATTGATTTCAATCGTATCGGCGGTTAAATCAGTGGACGGGAATTATTCATGATTACGAATACTGTGATTTCACCGTCTCCAGATTCTGGAGTTGGTTGCTGTTGTAGTAGTAGTTTCTTTTTTTGTAACACTCAGTCTTTGGTTTAACTCAGTAGTAGTTAAGGGCGCGGCTTGACCGTGTCGGGTCGCGCCTGATTCGGTGTGACCTCCTCGGGCGAGGCCGGATGAAGTGATTGCGGCTCTTCGGTGATGACGTACACGCCTTTACTAATCAATCCACCCGGAGCCCGCTGCCGCTTAAAGTGCAGGTAACCGGCGGTCTTGAGTTCGCGCAGCAGGGTGTAAACGCCATCGCGACTGAGTTCACTGCGGCGTTGAAGCTCTTTCACCATCACGCGCCAATCGTCGGGTCGCGAGAGCAAGTAGGCGAGCACGCCACGCGCCGCCCACGATAAGGACGCGTTCTCCAGGATCCGGTTATCGATGACCGTGTAGCGCTCGCGGTGAGGGCTCCGAAAAATGGTTCGCGTCACGACGCGTCCGGGCTCGCGATGATGCGAGCGACATCGATGGCGGGGTAATACACCCGGCGACCGATACGGCGGCCGCAGGCTTTCAGCGCGCGGGTTCTTGCGTCAGCCGGTGCACATAAACTGTACCGAAGCCCGCCCGTCGAGCGGCCGAGCAATTGGGCGAGTTGTGATTGCGAAAGCAAGACGCCGTAGCGCTCGGTGAGCTGGGTTTTCAGGAGCTGTGAGATCGGTTTGTCGGACTCTGCCATGGCCGCGCCTTTCGTGACGGATGAGATGCGGTAGAGTTAACCTCGGCTTCTCTGTGATGACCACGAAAAACCAATTATTGCCTGTGCGTGGTTTCGCGAACTTAACGTAACCCCAATCGATCGAGCTTCGCCACCAAGTCTTCGGCCCGCAGGTGGGTATAGCGTCGTAGCATCTGCATCGACTTGTGACCGGAGATAGCGGCGACTTCTTGATCACCGAGTCCCGCTTCGACCAAGCGCGACACCGCTTCGTGGCGGAGATCGTGAAAGCGGAACCCGCGTACTTCCGCGCGGCGCATCGCGTCGAACCATGCGGGTTTAAATTCATATCCCCGGCGTTGGCCGTCGCGGCCGACATCACCGAAAAAGATGAGATCGGTGTCTCTCGGTCTCAGCGGGTTTTTGATCGCAGCCCGAAGTGTTTTTACCGCCAAGCGCGTCAGCGGCACGAGTCGCGGCGAACCGTTCTTCGTGTCATTCAACAGTGCAGTACGGCGCACAAGGTCGACTTGGCTAATCGTTAGCGATTGAATTTCACTCTGACGCATGCCGGTATACAGCCCAACACGGACGATCCAACCAAGCATCGGGTTTGAATGCGCGTCGCAAGCGTCGAGCATTTGCTTCTCTTCGTGCTTGCGAAGCCTTCGATCACGTCCCGGTGGGGGCGTCGGTTTCCGCACCAGCCCGACCGGGTTGTAGACGATCCCTAATCGCCATTCCTTAATGGCGATCGTGAACAGGTGCGACAGCAGCGAGAGCTCGAGTCGGATGCTGCTCGCTGATTGTCCGGCTTTAGCGCGCATGTCGCGATATTTAGCGACGACATCCGGCGTCAACGCCGTCAGGCTGTAATCGCCGAGGTGTGCCTGCAGTATTTTTGCGCGGCGTCGCTCGCGCGCTGAGGTCGTCGCGCGTTTGGTCGGTGAGACCTCCGAGAGATAGCGATCAAGCGCGACGCTCAGTTTCAGTCGATGCGAATCGGCGCGATTGATAAATACACCGCGCACCATTTCGTCTTCAACATTGCGCGCCCAATCATCGGCGTCGCGCTTGGTACGGAAGGATTTGCTGGTGGTTGGCCAACCCGATTTTCGGATTACCGCTTTCCACGATCCGCTGTCGGTTTTGGTGATGGTCGGCATGGTATGTCTCCGACTTGGAAACTGTACCTGACTGTACCAAAACTGTACCTTTTGGTCAGTACGGAGGCGGGAGAAACGGGTGACTTGTTGATTTTATGGTGGCCAGGGGCAGAATCGAACTGCCGACACGCGGATTTTCAGTCCGCTGCTCTACCAACTGAGCTACCTGGCCAGGGGGGCGATTTAAGAGGCGACGAGGTCGCGCGAAGTGCGCGTATTAAATCGGCTGAACTCGGGGTCGTCAACCTACAATCGGCCCCTTTCCCTCACAATTGACGGTCGACGGTCCACGTTGAATGCGTATGACCGGGTGGCCTATTCACAACTACGGAGGCTCCTCATGGCGACATTGTGGTCGATTGAAGGTGAATATATGGAGGCTTGCAGCTGTAATTTCCTGTGTCCATGTATTACGAAAAATGCGACGACGCCAGCTACCGAGGATTTTTGTAAGGTCGCGATGACTTTTGCAATTACCGCGGGTCATTTCGGCGCGACTCGTCTTGATGGGGTCAACTTCGTGGTGGTGGCACAATCGAAGGCAATCATGAGCGCGGGCGATTGGATTATGGGGATCATCGTCGATAGCCAAGCGACGGCCGCGCAGGTCAACGCAATCGCCGAGATCTGTAGCGGCAAAGCGGGCGGTCCGTTGGCCGGATTTGCACCATTGGTGAGTGATTTTCGCGGAGGCGAGCAACGCTCCATCATCTTCGAACGCCGGGCTAACCGTGGTGCGGTGAAGGTCGAAGGCGTCCTCGAACAGACTGTCGAGGGTATTCCGAGCGTGGTCGCGAGCGGCGAGTGCCTCGCCATCGATAACACATTTCATCCGGCGAATAAGCGGCTCAATTTAGCGAGCGCGCTCACGAGCATCATTCACTGTTTCGGTATTGATTGGGACGACACCAGCGGCAATCGGAACGGGCATTTCGCACCGTTCACGTGGGCTGGGACTGCTTGAACAGCCGCGCGAATCTAACCTTCACGTGAACTCGCGACGACTTTCGGCGCTGGCGTTCCTATTGGTGATGACATTGGCATGGCTGCTGTTGTTTAAAGAGGCCGTCATGATGTCGACCATGAGGGGCCACGGGCTGCTGTTCGATCTGATGCTCGCGATGATGCAGCCGCAGGCGACTGCGCCGTATCTCGCCGCCACTTCCTTGATGTGGGTGGTCATGATGCTTGCGATGATGACGCCGGCGGTGCTGCCGGTGGTCCTCACGTTCTGGCGGCTGACGCGCGGCGCCGCAGAACACCGGAGCCGCGACGGTGTGCTCTTTGGGGTGAGCTATTTGGTGGTGTGGTGTGGGTTTGGCGTGCTCGCGTCGCTGCTGCAATGGGCGCTCCACCGTGGCGCGCTTCTAGACACGCAATTATTAGCCGCCACGGCACCGGTGCTCGGTGCTGGCTTGGCTATCACGGCTGGCCTCTATCAACTAACGCCCTTTAAGGCTGCGTGCCTCACGCATTGCCAAACGCCGATCGGCTATCTCATGGGGCATTGGCGCGAGGGCGCGCTCGGCGCCGTGCGCATGGGGCTTGGTCATGGATCCTATTGTCTCGGCTGTTGTTGGGCGTTGATGTTGCTAATGTTCGTCGGCGGGGTCATGAGTGTGGGCACGATGGTGCTCATCAGTGCGTTTATTCTGCTCGAACGAGTGTTGCCTCCGGGACGGTGGGTAACCGCCGCACCCGGGGCGCTGCTAATTGCGTGGGGCGCGTGGG
>JAYUEZ010000236.1:0-5423 GCA_043738965.1 Gammaproteobacteria bacterium | reverse complement strand
CCGCCGGCCGTCACCGCGCAGCGGATCACGGCTCTCGAGAATGGCGGCCACATCACACGCGAGACCCTTCAACCCCGCGGGTGCACATTGCATGGCATTGGCGAGGCGTGGGTGGGCGCCCAAAGCAAGCAGGGCCGCGCCGTGTGTGGTCGGCCGCTGGTTGGCATCGAGCGCCTCCAGCAGTTGGAGCAAGGAGTTGGCTTGCGCTAAGGTTGCCGCCGGTGGCGGATCGAGAAATCGCAGGGACGCCGAGCCCCAGGTTCGAAGTTCCAACGCGAACGCGGAGAGCTCCACACAATGCATTTCCGGTCGAGTCGCCGGATCGAGTCGCTGACTTGACGGCCACAGCCGATAGCAATGCCCCGCCGCAACCCGTCCGGCACGGCCCGCGCGTTGCGTCGCGGCCGACTGCGCGATCAACACGGTCTCCAAACGACTCATGCCGCTGGCGGGATCGAAGCGGGGTTCGCGGGCGAGGCCCGTATCGATGACCGCGCGCACGCCGGGCAAGGTCACACTGGATTCGGCGACGTTGGTCGCGAGCACCACGCGTCGTTGTTGGCTTGGCTTTAAGACCCGTGCTTGTTCGTCCATACTCAGTGCACCGTGCAAGACTTCGACCGCAGCATCCGCGTCTTTCAAAAGTCGCATGGCGCGATCGATCTCGGCCTTACCCGGTAGAAAGCACAGGACATCGCCCTCGGTTTCACCGAGCGCAAGCATTACCGCGCGCTTGAACTGCAGGTCGGGGGTCTCGTTCGGTTTGGCCGCGACATGACTAATGGTGACGGGATAGCTTCGACCCGCCGACGTCAGTCGTGGTGCGTCCAAGAACTGCGCCATTCGCGCACCATCCAAGGTGGCCGACATCACTATCACGCGGAGTTCGGGCCTCAAGGCAGCCTGAACTTCGAGGCATAGCGCAAGACCTAGATCGCTGGCCAAATTGCGTTCGTGGAATTCGTCGAAAATGACGGCGCTGACGCCGCTTAAGTTCGGATCTTCTTGAACCAAGCGCGTCAGAATTCCTTCGGTGACGATTTCGATTCGCGTGCGCGCTGTTACTTTGCGCTCAAAGCGAATGCGATAGCCGACCGTTTCACCCACCGCTTCATTCAACTGCGACGCCATGAATGCGGCGGCCGCGCGCGCGGCGATCCGGCGCGGTTCAAGCATCAAAACCTTGCCCGTACACCACGCCGATTGCAGCAACGCCACGGGCACCTGAGTAGTCTTGCCGGCACCCGGCGGCGCCTCGAGCACCAGACGCGAATGTTCGACGAGGCTCGCGAGCACCGCGGGTAGAATTTCTTCGATTGGATAACGAGGCGCGCTGGTCATTCAGAATTTATACGGAAAGAGGTGCGTAAGAGAGTCAGTACGCCCTCACTTCTTGCGAGAGAGGCCGGGGGAAATGCGCTTACTTCAAATGCGCTCCGACTAACGCACCAATGATTCGGCATGGCTCGTTCCAGGGATTTTTCCAACGATGCATCGTGCCACTTTGCACGATGACGTCACCCGCGGCGAGTTCGGTCCGCGAACCGTCGTCCAATTCAAGGACGCAGCGGCCGGAGATCACATACAGCATGTCGGTCGACGCCGAGCGGTGCATGCCAGGATCATCAGCGTTGAAATGCGCGAGTAGCCCGGGGAATAGCCGGTTGGCGGCGGCAGTCACTTGCTCCGGCGTCATGCGGGTATCAGGTGGCGTACTGTCGGGCGCCAACACGAATTCAAAAAAGCGCACCCCGCCAAGCGGCGGAAACCACGCTGGATGCGCCGGCTCGGCGCCTTTATCCGGATACGAGAACGGCTGGTCGCTGCCCCACATCGTGGTGAGATAGACGCCAGCTAAGCCGGGCACCGCGACACCATCCACTTTGCTGTCGCTCGCGATGATCGATTTACCGTTCGCGGCATGCCCGGTGACCACCCGCCTGAATGTCGACATTGACGCCTCTCCTCTTCCAATTTTATCCAGCGATCAAACGCAATTCGCGCATGCCACGCGTACCTAGGAAGGGCAGCCATTTGAGTGGCCCCGGGGCCAGCTTAAGCGCGGGAAAGCGCTTCACGATCTGCGGGATCGCGACCCCTGCCTCCAGGCGTGCGAGAGGCGCACCCAAGCAGAAGTGAGTGCCGAAGCCGAAGCCCACGTGACGCGTTTGCGGCCGATCGAGGCGCAGTTTATCGGGATCCTCAAAAGCCTCTGGGTCGCGATTGGCCACCGATAAAATCAGAAAGACGCGCTGCCCGGCTTTGATCGAAACGCCTTCGAATTCGAAATCCTCGCGCGCCACGCGGACCACGGTCTTACCTGGACCGTCGTAGCGCATGAATTCTTCCAGCGCGACTTTAATGTCGATTTTATCTTCGCGCACCAAGGCCAGTTGATCCGGATGGCGGAGTAATGCCAACACCCCGTTGGCAATGAAATTCGCGGTAGTTTCGTGACCGCCGAACAACATCAACGTGCAGGTCGCCATCAATTCGGCTTCGGACAGCGCGTCATTGTCTTCATTGGCCCGCACCAGCGCGGTGATCAAATTGTCGGCCGGTTCGCGGCGATAGCGTTCGATCAACCCGGAAAAATATTTGACCAGCGAGTCCATGCCCTTGGCGACACTGCCGTAGCGGCTTGGATCATCCAGTCCCGTCGACACCAGCGGCGAGACTTGCGCGGTCCAGCGTTCGAACTCGGCGCGATCTGACACCGGCACGCCCAACATCTCGGCGATCACAATCGATGGCAGCGGGGCCGCCACTTTTTCGATAAGTTCAAATTCACCAGTGGCCGGTACCGTGTCGAGTAACTCGGTACACAAGCTTTCGACACGGGCGCGCAATTTGGTGATCGATTGCGGTGTGAAGGCTTGATTGCATAGCCGGCGCAAGCGGGTATGGGCCGGCTCTTCTTTGAACACCATCCAGCCACTCAACACGTCGAAGGCTTGTCGCACCAACGGATCCGTCTCCGGGCCCGATAACTTTTTGCGAATGTAGGGTTCGATGCGGTCGGAAGAGAATCGCTCATCACGCAACGCGGCAGCCACGTGGCGATAACTCGTGATCAACCACGATCGATAGCGCACATCCCAAAACACCGGATGATACGCACGCAGCCCGGCCAAATAACCCTGCGGATCGCTGATTGCCTCCGGCCCCATCACATCGAGGTCGAGCGGCAGCGCGGCCTGGGTGACGGACACTTAAGCCACCGCCGCGGCGCGCGGCGTCGGCACTTCGTCGCGCCATTTGTTGAGTTCCGGTAGCACTTCTTTGCCAATGAGTCGCATGCTTTTCTCCACGCGATCGAACGGCAATCCGCCGTAACTCACGATCGAACTCCACTCGTAATGGCCGATGATGGCGCGGCGCTCATGCAGTTTGTCGAGGACCTGCTGCGGAGTACCCCACGCCTGATGCGCGATGTAATCGTCAACCGCGGCATCGAGTCCTAGTGAATTGAGGAACGTGGCGGCGTCTCCATAGGCTTCGTAGCCTTTAATTTCCTTGTGGTAGTCCGCCATGAACTCGTAGTGCTTCAAGATTGAGAGATAATTCGCCGCAAGATGTTTGCGGACCAAAGATTCGGCGCGCGCGATGTCCTTGTCGCAGTAACAGAAGTCGAGCAATAACGGTGGCGGCGCGGCGCGACCGTGCGCTTTTCTGTAAGCATCGCGATACAGCTCAAAGTTCGGCAGATGCTTATCCATCGAGAATTGAACAAAACACATCATTCGCGCGCCGAGATTGCCAACAATGGTCGCTGAATCCGGTGACATCGCGACCGCATACAGGCGATCTTCCAAGCTTTGTAGCGGAGCCGGTTTTATCTCGGTTCGCTTCTGCTTGAAATGCGGACCCTGCCCTTCGATAAACCCTGTTTTCATCGCTTCGATGATCATCTTCGCGGACTCGTCGAAGCGCGCGCGGGTTTCGTCCATCGGAATGCCGAAGGATTCGAATTCATTGCGCGCTAGACCGCGACCGAAGCCAACGAGATAACGCCCGTTCGACATGGCATCCAACATCGAAATTTTTTCCGCCAAGCGAATCGGTTGTGTCCACCACGGCAGAATCAGCGCTGCACTGCCGAGCTGAATTTTTTTGGTACGCGCGGCGAGCCAGGTCAAGACTTGGATGTTATCGACGGCCATCGAATACGATTCAAAATGATGTTCAGCACACCAGATGGCGTCGTAGCCGACTTCTTCAGCCAATTCGGCCAAGCGCATTTCCTCGCGGATCATTTCCGCGTCCGTTAGATTGTCATGCAAGTTGGCCATCATGATCATGTAACCGGTTTTCATGAGCGCTATCCTCTACTGCGTCGCGTCGATAGTTGAATGGGAGCGGCGACACTTAGCGCCGCGGCCACTGAAGTGGAATACCTAATACTTTGTTGGGCGGCTCGCAGCTTGCGCAACAGTTTCGGAAGGCGCGTGCCATGCGCCAGCGGCCACAATTGCAACGCCGTGCCATAGCCGACATGCGCGCGGAACCCCGCGTCGTCAACGTCTTCATGGATCCAAAATTCGAGCACGCCCATGAAGTGCGCCATCAACGCGTGGGCGAGCGTGTTACGGTCGAAATCCGCGGACAACAGTCCGGCTGCCGCGGCGGAATCCAATGCGGTCCGCCAGTAGCCCAACGAGCGCTCGATGAATCGCGGGCGATATACCGGATGGATCACACCCAGCAGAAACTGATACAGCGGGCGCAGAAAATTGGGATCGTCTAAGAAAATGTCGACTGCGTTATCCGCGGCTTCGAGAATTTGCTCGAGTGGATCGCGCGACTTAAACGCGAGCCCGCGCCGCGTGATTTCATCGAGCGAGCGCGAGAGCAAGGCATAGAGCAGTCCTTCTTTCGAACCGAACAGGTTGTATGGGGTGGCGGGACTGGTTTCCGCCGCGGCCGCGAGCGAGCGCATGGAGAAATCGATGCCACCGATCTTGCGAATAACGCGCTCGGCGTTATCCAGGATACGGGTGCGGCGAGCGGCCATTTGTTGTTCGCGGAGCGACATGGAGCGCATCCTAATATTAGAGCATGCTCTAACGCAATCGATATTTGAGAGAGCCTCCTGAAGCTACCTGGTGGGAGCCGCCTTAAAGGAAGCTCTGCAAAAATGCAGCGCTTCCCGTGGCGCCCTAGTAGGACGCTAACTCATCCGCCGCGCAGCGTTCCGCCAATTGCACATAGCCTGGGATCACGGTCGCCCATGCCGCGAAGCGCGGATCGGGCGCGCGACCGGTGCGGAAGAGATGTGCACCGAGCGCGATGATGGCCGCCACTTTGGCGACCTGGATTGCTTCGTAACGATGCAGCGCGACCACCGTGCGTCCCGTCGCCTGCTGCCAGGCGTCGATGGTGCGCCCTTTCGACCACCATCCCGGCAACTCATAACCCGCTGA
>JAYUEZ010000235.1:0-5425 GCA_043738965.1 Gammaproteobacteria bacterium | reverse complement strand
GATCGAGATCGGCTAGCGCGGTATCGAATGCGTGGACCCGTTGGCGCAGCTGTGCACGCAGCACCAGGACGGGTATGGGCGGTGCTGAGTCGTTCCACCACGGCGTGAGAGCGGATTGCGCATAGCCGGCATAGCGCGGGTCACCGGTGACTCGACCGAGCTCAATGTAATCACTGGCGAGTTGGACGGCCAGCGTGAGATTGTCAGGCTCCGCGGTGAGCGCGGTACGCAAGGCGCGCAGTTCGCGGGCTCGGCCATCGGCCACGGTATCGGGCAGACGTTCGAGGATGTCGCTGTCTTGAGTAGGCACATAGGGCGTCGCCCATGCCGAGGTGGCGACGAGTCCGCCGCACATCATTACGCTCGCAATCAGGCGCACGATATTCATAATAGTTTGATCAAAAACGCGCGCTCGCTGAACCACACGAGGGCCAGAACCGCGATCGCGCACGAACCACCCATCATGACCAGACGTTGATAGAAGAGCCCACCGCGGAGTCGCCATACCACCGGAATGAAAAGGCAGACCAGGGCAAGTTGTCCGCATTCCACGCCCACATTGAACGCGACTAAACTGGTAAGCAGGCTGCCAGATTTCAAACCGAGATCGGTTAACACACTGGCGAATCCAAAGCCGTGGATCAGGCCAAAGCTAAAGGCGAGCAACCACCGACGCTCCAATGTGACCGGATACAAGTTATTGCAGGCAGCGAGCACCACGGAAGCCGCGATCGTGGATTCCACGAGGCGCGATGGGATCGTCACGAAACCGAGCGCCGCCAGGCTCAAGGTGACCGAATGTGCGAGGGTAAATGCGGTAACCACCTTGGCCACATCCCACAGGCTCACGCGTAAAGTCGGCGCGGCTTGCCATTGTTTGTTGTGCCGCGTGAGCACGGCTGGCAGTAACAGCGAAAATAAAAACAGCAAATGATCGAAGCCGGTCCAGATGTGCCAGATGCCGAGGCTCATGTACTGCCGCACCGCGGCGAACCAGCCGGTGCTTTGCAAGCTGAATGTCTGCACCGGATCGTCGATCCCCAAGATCGCCGTTCGGGTGCCGACAGCGGATTCGAGGTGTAAGAGTCCCTTGTGCTGCGGATCGAGATCGAAGAACAGCCGATAGTCGACGCGGAGGTTCGTAATCGATGACGGACAGTCAGCGGTGAAGCGCAGGACTTCGTACGCCCCGTCACTGTGGCTATCAACCAGGTGGGCGCTGGTTGTTGTGGGGCAGTCGTGGGCGTCCGCATTGAGGTGCAAATGCGCGAGCGCATATGACGCGATGGCCTCGTGATGAGTACGCAGCTCGCCCCAGGTGATCTGATTGTCTTGATTCGTGTCGAGACCGAGCGCGTATTCAAGATCGCGTAGCGCGATATCCCATTGGCCATCGACACGACGATCGGCGACCTGCAAGGTGAGATAACTGTCGCTCGGTTTATGCGCCCATACGTTGGGGCAGGCCAACACCAGAAGTGCGATTAAGATGGCGCGCCAACCGTGAGCGCGCACGAGGGCCGGTGGTTCTTCCATCGCGGAATAGTACTAAGGGCGGCACCGCCATGCCGAGTGACATGGCGGTGCGCGAGTTGCTTAGTTGGTGGGGCAGGTCGTTGGCAGGAACGGTGGCGTCGTGGCGGCGCAGCCCGTTTCCGACGCGTCGACATGCCGGCTATTGCGCCCGTCATTGGCAAACGCGACGTACGGGAACGTCTCCTGATATGGGCGGTCGTTGGTGTTGGTGCCATCGCCGATGCGGTTGTTGGGGAAACCGTTAAACGGCGCGCCCGCTAGGATGCCGACCACCGCGCGTGCCGAGATGTCGGTGACATCATCCGAGACCCGTCGACCATTCGGAAACCCCGCATTATCGCCCACGATAAAGCCCAGTCGTTTACGGTTGGCTTTAGCGGTTGGCGGAATGCCGGTATTGAGTCGCAGCAGATCGGCAATGGGTCCGGTTTGTGCGTCCGTGCATCCGGGGCAGATAGGCGCCTTGTAGAAGACTAAGGGCAGCAGATCATTCCGTGGAGGCGTTGGGATGGGCACTGCCCCGCCATAGGCCGCATTGATCACGCGCGCGAGCAACGGGTCGAGGAAGTAGCTCGCGAACTGCTTATCGTCCTTCGGCTCGCTCATACTGAATTTATCTTTGTCGCCCGTGCCGATAATCAATTCGTTGATGAGCGGATTGCCCATGCGCTGAATTGCCGTAAACACGCTAGACAAGCCGGGTTTGCCACCGGGAACGGCTGGCTGCGTCTTGATGCGTGGTCGCGAGGTCGTGGCATAGGTGCCGAGAACCGCTTTTGCATCGGTAGCCGGATGAATCTGGCCATCGCTGGTCAGCATCGTGATCGGTAGTTCGATCGCGATTGAATTCACGTTAAAGCCGGAGACGCTGTCGTGAGAGAAGTTCACATTGTCTTGCGCATCCTGGGCATCGGAAAGCACCCCGGCAATGCCTGCGCCACTTGCTCCAGTTCTAAAGTTGAGCGTGTCGAACGCGGCACCGAGATCGATGTAGAACGGATCATCCACGGTGCCAGCAAAGACTTTAATGCCTTGGCCGAGATCATAGATCCCTTCTTTCGCGAGCGCTTCGTAGTTCGGCATCGTGCGCGGGCCGACGTTCGACGGCACCGCGAACAATGTTTTCGCGCCCGACGTGAATATCTGCACGAATTGGCCGCTTTGATTCTTCTTTAAGATCGATACCGTATAGGTTTGACGCAAACTCAAACCCTCTGATCCGGGCCCATCAAGATGTGTGATCGCAGGTGGAACGATCGGAGTGCCGGGAGGCACTGGAGAAGGAGAATTGGCTGGCGCATTGATCCCAATACCTGCACCGACGAAGCCGGTGAATACGCCGGGTAAGCGAATGTCGGCTTTGTTAAATCGCACGCGCACGATGATGTCTTCATCGGCGTCGAAGTTGTTGTCCACTTTCAAGTCGTATTGGATTTCTTGATCGAACGGGAAATAGTTCGGACCGTTCGACGGCTGTAGCAAGGGATCGACGTTCAAGATCATCGTCACCTTGCTCGGATCGTCGTAGCTCACGAACGCGAACCAGTCGGTGATGTCGGCCTTGCTATCGAGCGCTGTCAGCGGCGCTTCGCGGTGATTCGCGGCTTGGGCCACGGTACCCGTCCCGCCGCTGAGCAGTGCGGCGAGAACCGCTGGCAGGATACGAAGTTTTGGTTTTTTAAGGGTCAGCATAAAAATCTCCTTGTCGTTTGATTAGTGCACTACGGGTGTCTTTGATGATCGGATCGGGCGCAGACTGCGGCGGCCCAGGCCCAACAAGGCCAGACCGGAAGCAAAGAGGGCGAGCGACGCGGGTTCCGGCACGGTCGTGATACCGGTGGCGCCTACGATACTGTTCCCCGCGAGATTGGCGACGAAGACCGCATCCTGGAACGGCACTGGTCCGGTTGGATCATTCAAGTCGGTATGGAAGTTGACGAGATTGAGTAGCTCGCCGACGACCAGATCGGATACCGCGTTTGGATCAGTGGTATCGAGCGCGTGCGTGAAGGTCAGATCAAAGCGAATGAACGTACCGAGTGCTGTAATGTCTTGCGTGAACTCGCCGAAGAGACTCGTATCATCCAACCGAAATGGTGGGATGTTCGTGCAGCCGTTCGTGCAGGTCGGCGGGCCCGAGGTGGTGGCATCGGTCGTGAAATTGCTGATGTCCGCGGTGTTGTTTGCCACCAGATCTCCGTCGAGCAGCGTAATGTGTAAGAACGCTGATTCGCCCACGTGGCTAGAGGTGTTGATCGAAATCGGGATCGCACTGGCTTGCAGTGCCACTGTCGCGAGTAGTGTAGAAGTCCAACGAACCAAGCGCTGAATACCGATGGGCGGCGTTCGGCCTGACCGAGTGAAGCGTGTTATTAGCTTAAGCATGTTGTTTCCTCCAGGACGAGTGGGGTGTGTCTCTTGTTCTACGCGTTAAAAACGTATGCGAACGCTATTACGAAGCGGAGTAGCGTTTGGATCACTGGCAAGGAAAAAAAATCATCATGGTTCCGGTCGCTGCGTCGCAACATCGGGGTTCGCGACCGCGACAATCGATAAAACGATCTGATGCCGGGGTGGCTAACGAAGCGCACGAGCGCGAGAAGTGGGAACGACTATGCCGGCATATCACTCGCCGGTAGGCCATGAGTGCACCGGTTGAAGCGGGTTTCAAGTTTGACATCGCGCCTTGCGAGCACTGTGGCCGTCCGACTTTGCCTTCGTGCGCGCGCCCTACACGTTGTAATTCGACGGCATGACGCACGCCACGCGCGAGCGGGGTTGCGTAATCAATGCGAGCGGGCGTCGGACCGCTATAAAGCGTCAGCGCTTCGGCGGCGAATACCGGATTCCTGCCGATTCGATAGCTTACATTTTCGGTGCGCACAATTTCTATCGCGAGGACCTTATTCATAGATTACCCGGTCTCGCGGGCGCCCTGGCCATCTCCTTGAGCGCGATACTCTCGATACCTCGTCAAGATCAACCGGACCTGCCTGTCGCCCCGTTCAACTGCCCGCTGCGGGCGCGGGCAGACGTTGCTATTATCGAGCGGTAACCACACCCCAGCAGGCGAGCTCCCTATGACGATTCCTCCCGAGTCGAGCGGCAGCCTTTCCACCCCTCTGCGATCAGTCGGCGGCGGCACGGGAGGGCGGTAAGGTGACGGACGATTGGCGCGACGACGAAATCGAACGATGCGCGAACTGAGCGCGCCCACCGGGCGGAAACTGAAACGGCTGCAAGCCGACGATGCGCTGCGTGCGAGCGAGGCACGCTATCGCACGCTTTTTGATTCGATGGACGAAGGCTTTTGCATCGTCGAGAAGCTAGACACCGAAGCGGGCGAGCCGCCGAATTTTCGCTATATCGAAGCCAACCCGGCCTTCGCGGTGCACTGTGGCGTGACCGGCGTGGTCGGGAAAACCTTCCGGCAAGCGTTTCCAGACGAACCCGATGATTGGCTCCTCGTTTGTGAAACGGTGCTTAAAACCGGCGAGCGGATAAAGTTTGAACGCCAACTCGAAGAGCGTGTGTTGGAACTGCATGTCTTTCGGGTCGAAGACGACACGTATCGTCGTGTGGCGGTTAACTTCAAAGACATCTCTGAGCGCAAGCGGGGCGAGCTAGCCCAGCGTCGACGCACCCGCCAATTCGAGGCCCTTCTCGCGGACGTCCCGCTTGGCGTTTATGTGATTGATGCAGATTTCCGCGTGTGTGAAGTAAACCCTCGCGCGCAGCCCTCCTTCGAATCTATTCCCCACCTTATCGGCCGCGACTTTGATGAGCTGGCTCGCAGCATCTGGCCAGCAGCGGTCGCAGATATGATTATTAGCCAATTCCGCCACACTCTCGAGACCGGGGAACCTCACAGCGTCCCCGAAATGAGCGA
>JAYUEZ010000234.1:0-2048 GCA_043738965.1 Gammaproteobacteria bacterium | reverse complement strand
AATCATTAGTCGGTGACGGTAACGAAGTCGCCCATATCGACCTCATCATGGGACCACGTGGCAGCGCGGCGGAAACCGCCTTTTGCAACTGTCTGACCAACAACAAAGATGGCTTTAGCAGCTTGCTCGCGGTGGTTGCGCCCAACCTTGCCGCCAAGCCGAGCACCGTCATGTTTAACAAGGTGACCATTAAAGGTTCCAAGCAAGCCGTGCAAATGTTCGGTCCCGCGCAACGCGGCGTCGCGATGGCGGTTGCCGATTGCGTGGAAGACGGCACCATTCCGGCGAATGAAGCCGACGATATTTTTATCTGCGTGGGCGTGTTCATTCACTGGCTTGCGGAAAACGATAAGAAAATCCAAGACTACAATTACCAAGCAGTGAAAGAATCGATCAAACGCGCGGTCGCGCGTGAGCCGAAGGCGGCGGAAGTCGTCGCCAAAAAAGCCACGGCCATGCATCCGTTCCAAGCCAAGTAATCAATTCAGCATCTGCTCTAGTGAACGCCCCGCCTCGCGGGGCGTTTCATTTTAGGCCTCCCGATTAGGGTTCGCTCGCGCGCCGGAGCTCGGCGTTGCCTATGGTTTGCTGATGTAGCGCGCTCGCGAGCAGCACGAACTTAACTCCGCGGGCGCGAAGCGCCAGCAGATCGTCAAGATTGCGCACACCGCCAGCGGCGACCACGGTGCTGCCGGTGGTTTGTTGCTGAAGGCGTTTGATTAAATCGAAATCAGGACCAGCGGCGGCGCCGACGCGTGCTAAATTCATCGCGATGACCTGGCTCGTCCAGAGTGCTGGCGTGGTAAAGAGGGACGCCGGTCCCGACGCGCGACTGCCCATGAAGTCGAGCGACAGCACGGGTTCGCTATACGCCGCTAATGCCGTGCGCAGATCATGATAAGCGTCAACGCTGGACAATGATTCACTCCCCACCACCGCGCGTGCGTTGGGCGCCGCGAGGTAGGTGGGCAGCAGGGGCCGCGCACCGAAGGCGCCGTCGATCCAAAACTCCAGCGCCGGGTGTTGCGCGACCAGGGCGGCTATCTCATGATCGGAATTGTTACGGGCTTGCAACGCGTTCAGATCGGCCACGTAGCAATAAGCGAACGGATAGACTTGACTGAGGCCGGCGAGGACGACTGACGGCGTGCTGGAGCCCGCCAATGGCGACACCAAGGGACGATAGGTCGCACGCTCGCCACGCACCGCGTGAACTACGTCGCCGTCGAATAAATCAAGCACTACAACATACTGCACAGCGCCAATCCTACTTAACCGATGCCTAAAGCGCTAACGTCGATGATTTATTGCGGATGGGATCTCGGCGGCGCGCATCTCAAAGTCGCGATCCTCGCGACCGACGGCCAGATTGTCGCGATCGAACAATTGGCGTGTCCGCTATGGCGCGGATTGGAATATTTAGAATCGGCGCTGAACACCGCACTCATCAAGCTACCACAAGGCTCCGCGATCCACATTGTCACGATGACGGGTGAGTTGTGCGATTTATTCGCTTCACGCGCTGACGGCGTTGCACGCATTCTTGAAGTGATCGAGTCCAGGCTCGGCAACCGTGTTCGGATTTACGCTGGCAATGCGACCTTGTCGACGACCGAGGCGCGCGCCCAACCGAGGGTGGTGGCCTCATTGAATTGGCGAGCGACTGCGTCCTGTGTGGCGGTAGCGTGCTGTGATGCATTGGTTATCGATATCGGAAGTACCACCACCGATCTCATCCCGGTGCTTGAACACCAGGTCGCTGCCGTGGCGAACACTGATGGGGATAGGCTCACCGCCGGAGAATTGGTCTATACCGGCGTGTGTCGCACGCCAGTGATAGCGGTGGCGGGTCACGTGCCCTATGCCGGCGCGTGGCGTGCACTCGCTGCGGAATATTTCGCGAATATGGCGGATGTCTATCGGATTCTGGAGGAGTTACCCGCGACCGCTGACTTACATCCAACCGCCGACGCGCGGCCCGCGGATCGTCCGCATAGTCTTGCGCGACTGGCACGCATGGTTGGCGAGGATGCGACGGCGGAGAATGC
>JAYUEZ010000233.1:0-5434 GCA_043738965.1 Gammaproteobacteria bacterium | reverse complement strand
AAATCGTGCCGCAGGGTGACCCATTTTTTCGCACGACTCGCCTCGCGCCGTCGGAATAGTGCAATGGAGAGAACCATGAATTCACCCTTACCCAGCCCGCGCCGCGTGTGGCCCGAGGCCGGTTATTCACACGTGCCGTACTGGCTGTACACCGATCAAGAAATTTTCGAGCGCGAAATGACGCGGATCTTTTGCGGACCCAGTTGGTCGTTCGTCGGGTTTGCCGCCGAACTGCCCGCGCCGGGTAACTTTAAGACCACCAGTATCGGCAACCGCTCGGTCATCATCTGCCGTAACCGTGATGGCAAGTTACGCGGTTTTGTAAATCGTTGCGCGCATCGCGGCGTCAAGTTTTGTCGCGAGCGCCTCGGCCAGACCAATCGCTTCACGTGTCCTTATCATCAATGGACCTACGATTTAAACGGCGACTTGAAGGGCGTGCCGTTTCAAGGCGGCGTTAAAGGTCAGGGCGGGATGGCCAGCGACTTCGACCCCAAGCAACACGGCCTGCAACAACTGCGCATCGCCGAACATCACGGCGTGGTATTCGCCTCGTTTGACGAACACACCGAAGATTTTCTTGCTTACCTGGGAGAGGCCAATCGCTATTACTTCGAACGCGTGTTTGATGGACGCGACATTCGAATTCTCGGTTATACCCGTCAGCTGATTCCAGGCAACTGGAAGTTGATGTTCGAAAACATCAAAGATCCGTATCACGCCTCCTTGCTGCATGTGTTTCTGGTGACCTTCGGCTTGTTTCGCGCCGATCAAGAGTCCCAAGTAAAAATGGATCCGACCGGACGGCACGGCTTGTTGATCTCGCGCCGCGGTTCGCAACAGTCGAGCGAGCACACCAAAGACATCGCGAATCTGCGCACCGATTTCAAATTGCGCGATCCGCGCCTGCTCGATCCGGTGAAGGAATTCAAGGATTCGGCGACCGTGGTCATGCAGACGCTGTGGCCCAATCTCATCATCCAACAACAGTCGAATACCCTGGCGATGCGACAAATCCAGCCGCGTAGCCCGCATGAATTTGAGCTGTCGTGGACGTTTTTCGGCTACGCCGACGATGACGAGGCCATGACCTTGCGTCGTTTACGCCAAGCTAACCTGATGAGTGCTTCCGGTCTCGTCTCCGGCGACGATAGCGAAATCATCAAACTTGCCCAGGATGGATTAACGGCCTACCCCGATGACAAAGCGCTGCTTGCGATGGGTGGGCACGGCACACAGGATGAGGACCACATGGTGACCGAAGCCGCGATCCGCGCGTTCTACAAGCACTATCGCGCCGTCATGGAGATCTAACATGGACGTCCATGGTCTGCGCGATCAACTGGAGGATCTCTATGCCCGTTATGTCGAGAGCTTGGACGATGGTCCACTCGACTTGTGGCCCGAGCTTTTCAGCGAGCAGTGCCTGTATTTGATCCTGCCGCGCGACAACTACGAGCGCGGTTTGCCGCTCGCGGTCATGCGCTGCGAGAGTCGCGACATGCTGAAGGATCGCGTCACGGCGATTCGCGAAACCATGCTGTATGAACAGCGCTACCTGCGCCACCACGTGACGAATATTCGAGTGCGTGCGGCCGCCGCCGACGCGCTCGAAGTGAGCGCGAATTTTTCGGTGATTGAAGTCTTACCCGATGACCTGCCGCGCGTCGCCATGGTGGGTCGCTATCTGGATAAGCTCGTGGCCGGGCCGCATGGCGGTTGGTTGTTCACCGAGAAGCTCTGTATCTATGATTCGCTGCTCGTCGCGAATTCGATCATCTATCCGGTTTAGGCCCATTGAAGCCGCGAAGCGAAGACGCCGTGCGCCCGCGCGATAAACCCCGCATTAAGCGGCGCATCAAGGAGCTGCCGCTCGCCGCCAGCTTAGGTGCCGCCATTCGCTTCACGCATCGCGCGTTCGCGGTTGATCTGCAGTCGCATCTAGCGGCGCACGATATCCCGGTCGGTATGTGGTATTTCCTGCGCGCCCTATGGGAGGAAGACGGACTCACGCAACGCGAACTGAGTCGCCGCGTCGGCATCATGGAGCCGACCACCTTGCAACAATTGCGTAGCATGGAGGCGAAGGGGCTGATCGAGCGACAGCGCTCAACCATCGATCGGCGGAAGATCCATGTGCGCTTAACGCGGACCGGTAAGGCGTTGAAACCGCGCCTGCTGCCCTATGCGATAGAAGTAAACGCCGCCGCCGTCGCTGGCTTCAGTCCGTCAGAACTTGACCTATTGCGCTGCCTCCTTGCGCGTGTTCGACAAAATCTCGCGCTACGGCAACCAGGATAAGTGCTGATTTTCAGGTAATCGGCCCCGGCGCCGATACAGAGTGATGATCGTTTTTTGCAGGAGTAGCCCCAATGGCCGAAAAGCCCCGACTTAGTGATTGCGAGCTCTACCGCTTATTGCGGATGGGCGAGATCGTCGAATTCAACAAGCGCAAGGCCAAAGGCGAGTCCTGCGATTTGGTCGGTACCGATATGAGCAGGCTCGATCTACGCGGATTGAATGCCGCCGGGCTCGACCTGCGCGATTGTTATTTTCGAATGTCCGACTTACGCGGCATCGATTTTCGCGAGGCCAATCTCGAAGGCGCCAGCTTTGCGCAAGCGCATGTGTCGGGATGTTTTTTTCCGTACGCGCTCGGCGCGGACGAAATGCAGCTTGCGCTCGAACACGGCACCCGTATTCGTTACAAGCGCTAAAAAGGCACTCGCAAATGGTGTCTAGGCTGCGGGTTGCGGATTAGGCCCGCACCAGAATTCGAAAGCCCATGGATTGCTTCGTCGCCACGTCCTCGCAACGACGGAGAAGGGCCACAACCTAATACCGCCGACGAACGCTCCTTAGTGGGCGTGATCCGCATGATCATGGTCATGATCGTGTGCCACTACCGCAGTCTGTGCCGCGCGCAACGTATCGCGCGTCGCGGCCAAATGCTCGGCATCGATCAGCGCGTGACCGGTCATCAGGGATTCCGCGGCCGCGAGCCATAATTGATAGTACGGCGTCACGCCACCCTGCGTTCGATCGACGGCGATTTCATTCGCAAGTGCCTTGACCCACGCATTCCATTCGAAGGCGCCGCGCTGATGGAGATGGACGACCAAGGCAAACGCTTTCGCTTCCCATGGCGCTGCAAACACCACGCCGTCGTCGTCCATGGGTAATCCCGGGACTTGATCGAGATCGACTTTGGTGGGGACTATCGCCATCTCACGCCCGCTCCATGTAGTCGTCCCACACATCGACGAACAATTCGTCGTTGGCGCGACCGTCGGCTCCCCACAATTCATGCGACGTAAAGCGCACCGAATACACATGCTGCGGCCGCTCGCCGCGGCCGGCCGCATAGGTGTCGGGAAATATAAACACGCCGTGGTCGCGTTCTATGACGCCATGCCTGCCGCGAATATAGCGCGGCATCCGCGTGTGCCCAGGTGGATTGATATTACTCACCCTCACATGGTCGCCGACGTTGAATCGCGGCGTCATGACTTGCGCGACGCGCGCGCTAGCGCCAGCCGCCGCAGCCGCCAATGCCTGCTCGGATGAAATAGCCATTAGCGTTCTCCCGCGGCAATTTGGTGCTGCCGCGCCGCCAGTTCGGCTTGGGTCAACACCCCTTTCCCCACCAACAAGGTTTCATAAGCATGTAACCAATGTTCGTAGTAAGTGGTATTCAAGTACGCCGGTGCACCCATCCGTTCGATCGCGGCGCGTAATTCGTCGACGTTAAACGTACCGGTCGCGAAAATCGGCAGGAACATGCCAAACACACGACGCTCCCAGTCGTGATGAAACACCGGCTCGTTGGCTTCAACCACCAACGGGCCGAGCCCGTGCATACCACCTAAATCGTGTATCCCGTTCATCGTACCTCCTGCTGCTGCTCTACTTGCCCGGGACTACCACTTTGGTAACCCCGATCATGGCGTCGCGCGTGACGAGCAGAGCCAAGGCGTCTTCAGTCCAACCTTCCGTGCCTGCCGGGCGTTCAGGTAACACCATGTAGCGCAGTTCCGCGGTGCTATCCCACACCCGTACCTGCACGCTATCGGCAAGTTCCAATCCGAATTCCTGTAACACCCCGCGCGGCTCGCTGACCACGCGCGAGCGATACGGCGCCGACTTGTACCACACCGGAGGCAGGCCCAAGGTCGGCCACGGGTAACACGAGCAGAGTGTGCACACCAATACGTTATGCACCTGTGGCGTATTCTCGATCACCACCATGTCTTCGCCTTGCACACCCGAAAACCCGAGTTCCGCGATAGCTTTGGTGCCATCGACTAACAAGCGCTGTTTATAGTCAGGATCGGTCCACGCGCGCGCGACCACCTTGGCGCCGTTACGGGGGCCGATCTTGTGCTCGTACGTATCAATTAACGCATCGACCGCAGCCGGATCGATAAGGCCTTTTTCCACCAACAAGGATTCCAATGCCTTGACGCGGATCTCGACTTCGCTTAACGGTCGATTGTGATTGGTACTCATCCCACTACCTCACTGACTCTTAACTCTGTTTCCAATTAAACGCTTGCTCGAAGGCATGCGACGCACGCAAGACCGTCGCCTCGTCGAACTGCCGTCCGACCAGCATCATACCCACTGGCAACCCCTGCGCTAAGGCGCACGGCACGTTCATGGCCGGATGACCGGTGACATCGAAGGGGCAGGTATTCGGCAGCATCTCGAGTGCGCGCGCGATGGTTTCTTCGCGGCTACAGTCGGCGGCCGGGATTTTAGTCGCCTTCATCGGCAAGGTCGGCATCAACAACAAATCGACCTCGGCGAAGGCCGCGTCGTACGCCGCGGCAAGGCGGCGCGCTAAATTCTGCGCCTTGGCGTAGAAGCGTCCATGATAATTGCGCTGTAAATACTCGCCGGTGAGTAACACGAGCTTGGTGGTCTCGGAGAGATCGTTCGGCCGTTGGTGCCAGCCGCGCGCGAAGGCATCGAGGAGCCCAGTGGTGTAATGACCCTTCCAATTCGTCCCCATCGAATTGCCCTTCAGCATGAGCTGGGTCGCACCTTCGATCGCGATCGCATTCCAGATATGGATGCCATCGCGATGCCAGGGTATCGACATGGTCGAAACCACGGCGCCGAGCGTTTCGAACCGACCCGCAGCCTTGCGCACCGCGGCATCAACGTCCGGTTCCGATAAACCGGCCAGTTCAAAACCCTCGGGCACGATACCGATCCGCAAGCCCTGCACCGAGCCAGTTAGCGCCTTGGTGTAGGCGGCGGTCTTAACGCGAGTTTGGCGCGGGTCGAGTCCGTCTTCGCCCGCGATCACTTCGAGCAACAAGGCAACGTCTGCCGTGGTGAGCGCGATCGGTCCGAGGTGATCGAGCGTTGCTTCAATCGGGAAGGCGCCGGTGTAGGGGACCAAGCCGTGCGTCGGCTTTAAGCCAAA
>JAYUEZ010000232.1:0-2053 GCA_043738965.1 Gammaproteobacteria bacterium | reverse complement strand
GGTTACGCGCCACGTCATGATTATCGCGACCGCGGGGCATGTCGATCACGGTAAGACTCTGCTCGTCAAAGCCCTGACGGGCACCGACACGGATCGATTACCCGAAGAAAAAAAGCGCGGCCTCACGATCGAACTTGGGTTCGCGTTTCATGATCTCGGGGACGGCGAACCGGTTGGATTCATCGATGTGCCAGGGCATGAACGATTTGTCCACACGATGGTGGCGGGTGTCGCCGGGACCGACGCCGTCTTGCTCGTAATCGCGGCTGATGATGGTCCGATGCCGCAAACGATGGAGCATTTGGCCATTCTCGATCTGCTCGGGGTTACGCGTGGCGTGGTCGCGCTGACCAAGGTCGATCGCGTTGACGCTTCACGCGGTGCCGATGTTAGCCGGCAGATTCAGGCGCTTCTCTCCACCACCAGTCTGGCTGGCATTGACGTAATCCCGGTCTCGGCCGTGACTGGTTTTGGCATCGAGCTATTGCGCACGGCCCTCTACGCGCTCAAAGCGACGGTGCCAGCGCGCTCGCGTGCGGGTAACTTTCGGCTTGCCATCGATCGCAGCTTCGTATTGAAAGGCGCTGGGCGAGTCGTGACCGGAACCGTTTTTTCGGGATCACTTAACGTAGGGGATACGGTGTGCCATGCGCCGAGTGGCGGGGAATTACGCGTGCGTTCGTTGCATGTGCACAATGTGGTCGCCGAGCTCGCAGAAGCGGGGCAGCGCTGTGCGTTAAATCTCGCGGGGCCCGGACTGACGCAACACGAAATTCACCGTGGCGATTGGATCGTCGGCCCAGAGTCAAATTTCGGCACGCGCGGGTTCGATGCCGACGTCCGCGTGCTCGCGAGTGAAGTGCGCAATTTGCGCAGTCGAACGCCCGTCCACGTGCATATGGGTTCGGCCGAGGTTACCGGTCGATTAACCTTGTTCGAAGGCTCGGGTCTCGAACCTGGCACCAGCGCGGTGGTGCATGTGGCGCTCGATCGTGAGCTGCATATGGTGCGTGGCGATCGCTTCATTCTGCGCGATCAATCCTCGCGGCGGACCGTGGGCGGTGGTGTCGTCATTAATCCCTTCCCGGAGCACGGTGGGCGCAATCGCGTGGAGCGTACCGCTTATCGCAACGGCTTCCGTTTGGGCGAGATCGATCTCGCGCTCGACGCGGTGCTAAGCGCGCAACCGGCGGGTATCGATTTCACCTGCTTCACGCGGGCGTGGAATTTACGCGCGGACGAAGTCGACGCCTTACGCGTTCGCGCCGCGCTGGTAACCTATGGCCCGCCGGAAGGGCCGAGCGCAATGTCGGCTGGACGCTGGCAGGCGCTACAACAATCGATAACTACCGCGCTTGGCTCGTTGCACAAAGCAGAACCGGCCCGTGCAGGCTTAGCCATTCCGGAACTTCGGCAGGCGCTTCCCGCGCCAATCAAACTGACGTTGTTGAATGCCTTGCTGGCGGCGATGATGAGCGCAGGCGTGCTTGGCCGCACCGGTGGCCTGTGGCATTTAGCTGGCCACGTCGCTGAACGCGCACCAGAGGATGCCGCGTTATGGCGGCGCGTACGACCGCTGCTCGAGGTCCCGGATAATCAATGCCCGGTAGTCCACGATCTCGCTGAATCGCTGACTTTGAATCAAGCACGACTCGAAACCTTTTTACTTCGCTCGGCAAAATCCGGTGAGGTAGTTCGCGTTAGTCCCAAGCGCTACTTTTTGCCAAGTGCCATCGAGCGCTTCGCCGCGGTCGCGTGTGAATTAGCGAGACAGCTGCCAGGCGGCGGCTTCGCGGCCGCCGAATTTCGTAACGCGGCGGGCATCGGGCGGAACGCCGCGATTGAAGTTCTCGAATATTTCGATCGCGTAGGGCTGACGCGGCGCCAAGGCGAGACCCGAATCCTGCTGCGGAAGAATCTTTAACGCCATTGCGCCTAAACTTTGCTAATCTTGCTGGCGGAAGAGCATCGTCACCCGGTGGGGCGCCCGAACTTCAAATTCGGTGAGACGCGCCGATGCGTGTCTGGTAGGTTCGACTCCTACCTCTTTCGC
>JAYUEZ010000231.1:0-5456 GCA_043738965.1 Gammaproteobacteria bacterium | reverse complement strand
GCGACTCGCGTCCCATCCGCGCGAACGCCGAGACTTCGTAGCGCTGATATCCGGCCGTTTCCAGCATCGCGCAGCCACGTTCAAATTCCTCGGCGATGCGATCATGCGGTGGCAGCGGGGGTGGACGGCGACCAAAGGCGGTGCCCGGTTCGAGCGTCAATTGATACCACGACAAGTGTTCCGGTGCCAACGCAATCGCCTGCGCCAGATCGCGCAGCGCATCGTCAGCTTCGTCCGCCGGCAGACCGTGCATCAAATCGAGATTGATGTTGGTAAAGCCAGCGCTGCGCGCGACCTCCAGCGCACGCACGGCATCGCCTTTATCGTGCACGCGGCCGAGCGCTTTCAACTGTGCGTCGCGCAGACTTTGCACGCCGATCGAAAGTCGATTGACGCCGGCCGCGCGATACGCGGAAAAATTGCCGGCATCAACGGTGCCTGGATTCGCTTCAAGGGTAATCTCGGCATCGGCCATCAAATTTAATTCATCGCGCAGCGCCTCCAATAGGCGCGCAATCGCACTCCCAGAAAAAAGACTAGGCGTACCACCGCCGATAAAGATCGAACCGACGCTGCGCTCGCCGATGGCGTTGACCTCGGTCGCCAGATCCGCGCGCAGCGCATCGACATACGCTGCTTCCGGTAGCGCACCATCGTGTTCGTGCGAATTAAAATCGCAATACGGACACTTGCGCACGCACCACGGCAGATGGACGTAAAGCGCAAGCGGGATTGTCGTTGGTTCGAGCATTAGGCGCGCGCGACGTTCAGCAGGCGCGCAGCCAAGGCGCGCAATGCCTGTCCGCGATGACTGAGCGCGTGCTTTTGTTCGCCATCGAGTTCGGCGGCCGTTAATCCTAAGCTCGGAATTTCGAACACGGGGTCATAGCCAAAACCGCGGTCGCCACGCGGCGAAAACGTGATCCGCCCCTCCCACCGACCTTCGGCGATCAGCGGCGTGGGGTCGTCGGCATGCTCGAGGTAAACCAGCACACAGATGAACCGGCCAGTCCGGCGTTCGGTGGGAAACCCTTCAAGCGCGGCCAGCAGCTGCCCGATATTCGTTGCATCACTCGCCCCGGGTCCGGCATAGCGCGCGGAGTAAATGCCAGGCGCACCGTGCAAGACGTCAACGGCGAGCCCAGAGTCGTCGGCAATTGCGGGGAGCTTGGTATGACGCGCGGCATGCCGCGCCTTGATGAGCGCGTTTTCGACAAAGGTTAACCCCGTTTCAGCGATTTCTGGGCAGGCGTAGTCGCCCTGGGGCACGACGTTAAGCCCCGAACCCTTAAGCATTGCGTCGAGTTCGCGCACCTTCCCAGCATTGCCGGTTGCGAGGACGATTTTTTCGGCGGGTCTCAAGTGGGATTAAGCGCCGCTTCCTGCGCCGCGCACAGCTGCTTAATGCCGGCGCCGGCTAGATCAAGCAATACGTTGAGTTCGTCGCGGCGAAAGGCGTGCCCCTCGGCGGTCCCCTGGACTTCGACGAAATGACCGGCGTTATTCATGACGACGTTCATATCTGTTTCGGCATTCGAATCTTCGGCGTAATCCAGATCGAGAACGGGCACGCCTTTATAGATCCCAACCGATACCGCGGCGACCGCGCCGTGGATCGGATTTTTCATAATCGACCGATTACGCAACAGGGTGCTGATGGCGTCGACGAGCGCGACATAGCCGCCCGTGATCGCCGCAGTGCGGGTGCCGCCATCCGCTTGGAGCACATCGCAATCGATCATAATCGCGCGTTCGCCCAACGCGGCGCGATCAACTACCGCCCGCAAGCTACGTCCAATCAAGCGTTGGATCTCCAACGTGCGCCCGCCTTGTCGACCTTGCGCCGCTTCGCGCCGATTCCGGCTATTGGTCGCCCGCGGCAGCATGCCGTATTCAGCAGTAATCCACCCTTCGCCCTGACCTTTCATCCAAGCTGGCGGCTTTTCTTCGATCGAGGCCGTGCACAACACCTTGGTGTGTCCGAATTCGACCAAGACGGATCCTTCGGCATGGATGGTGTAATTACGAGTAAAGCGCACGGGGCGTAATTCATGCGGCGAGCGGCCGCTGGGTCGCGATGTCATTGAGTTTTATTTCCGTGGTTGGGCGACGTTTATTATAGCGAGGTTGCCGTCTCTGGTGCGTGTTCAGCAGGTGCTTTAACTCGGACAGTCAGCTCATGCGCGACCATTTATCCGTCGCGCTCTGCAATCAATCTGTTTAAGATGCGACTCCCCGCGTTATTCGGAGTGACCCCATGGCCCGCAGCATGACTGCCTTTGCCCGTTTGGAATCGACTGGGAGCTGGGGCCGCACGGTCTGGGAATTACGCTCGGTTAATCACCGCTACATCGAAGTCGGTCTACGCTTGCCAGAAGATTTACGCGGTTTGGAAGGCGAAGTACGCAATCGCATCGCGGCGCGGCTCAATCGTGGCAAGGTCGATTGTTCGTTACGCTTCGAGGCGACGGTCACGGATGAGTTTCAATTAAAAGTCAAAGAGCCCCTCGCGCGCCAACTGCTCAACGCGGCGGGGATTATTGCAGCACTGACGCCGCACGCGGCGCCGATCAATCCGTTCGAGATCTTGCGCTGGCCTGGTGTCATTGAAAGCCCCGAAGTCGATTTCGAGCGCTTGTCGCTTGCGATCCTTGAACAACTTGACCGGGCGCTCGATCAACTCATTGCCACGCGTGACCGCGAGGGCGAAAAAATGCAGACGGTGGTGCTGCAGCGCTGCGCGGCGATGCGCGACATCGTCGTCGAAATGCGCACACGCGTGCCCGCGATCATCGCGGCAGTGAAGCTCCGCCATCAACAGCGCATCGAAGAACTCGCAGCCGGGCTCGATCAAGTGCGCGTCGAACAGGAATGCGCGTTACTCGCACAACGTCTCGACGTGGCCGAAGAACTCGATCGCCTCGAAGCACATTTGAGCGAAGTAACACGCGTGTTACAGCAGCGCGAACCAATCGGGCGGCGGCTCGATTTCTTGATGCAGGAATTGAACCGCGAGGCCAATACGCTCGGTTCCAAATCCGCCCATATCGATACCTCGGGCGCGTCGGTGGAACTAAAAGTGCTGATCGAGCAGATCCGCGAGCAAATTCAAAATATTGAATAACGAGACCGTCGTGGCCAACCGCAGCGCTCAACTCTTCGTCATTTCGGCGCCGTCTGGCGCCGGCAAAACGAGCTTGGTGCAAGCCCTGGTGGGCAGTACTGAATTCATCACCATCTCGGTCTCGCACACCACACGCGGCGTGCGTCCGGGTGAACGTGACGGAGTGGATTATTTTTTTATCGATCCGAAGACCTTCGACGGCATGATTGCGCGCGCGGAATTCATCGAGCACGCGCAAGTATTTGGCAATTTGTACGGCACATCGCGCGGTGCCGTGGATCACGCATTGCGCGCGGGTCACGACGTGGTGCTGGAAATCGATTGGCAGGGCGCGCGGCGGATCCGTGCTCTCTATCCGCACGCGACCACGATTTTTATCGTCCCGCCCTCGATCGGTGAATTGCAGAAGCGCCTCGAATTGCGCGGTGAAGACCCGCCGCCGGTGATCGAACGCCGGATGCACGAGGCGCGCGCGGAAATGTCGCATTACGCAGAGTATGAATATTTGATCGTGAACGATGTCTTTGCTCAGGCGCTCGATGACTTGCGGGCGATTGTGCGGGCGGTGCGCCTAAGCCAGCGTGCGCAGATCGTCGCGCAGGTCGCAGTCCTCCACGAGCTCGTGGCGTCCTAGGCCTCGCTCTGCTATCCTTTCGGCATCCATATCAAGAACTTGACGAGAGTATTCAAGCATGGCCCGAATCACTGTCCAGGACTGTCTGCCGTTCGTCGATAATCGCTTTGATTTAGTCGTTGCCGCCAGTCGCCGCGCGCGTCAAATCGCCCGCGGCGCCACGCCGCTGGTCCCCGAAGATGGCGATAAACCCACCGTCGTGGCGCTGCGCGAAATCGCCGCCGGCCTCATGAACAAACAAATACTCGACGAGATCGAGGCCAAACAGCGAGCCGCGGAAGAATTCGAGCTTGCCGCCGAATTCCTCGCCGAACCCACACCGCCCGAATATCCCTGACCTGCTTCTCCGTGCAATTCCCCCGTGCGCTGTCGAGGAATTGCTGATCGAATCGATCGTTCAGCGTGTGCTAAACCCTGAACCGCCCGCATGCTCGCCGTTGCCGAACTCACCCAACTAGACGACCTCTGTAACCGCGCGGCGTCCTATCTCAACCCCGCGCAGCTCGCGGACGTGCGCCGCGCGTACGAATTCGGCGCCGCGGCCCACGCTGGTCAATTGCGCGTATCGGGCGAGCCTTACATCCAACATCCGCTGGCCGTGGCGTGCATCCTCGCCGACATGCACATGGACCACGAAACGCTAATCGCGGCCGTGCTGCACGATGTAATCGAGGACACGCCGATCGGCAAGGATCGCATCGCGCTAGAGTTTGGCGGTGAAGTGGCGGCGATTGTTGATGGCCTATCGAAGCTCACGCACATCGAATTTGAATCGCACGCGGAAACCCAGGCGCGCAACTTTCAACGCATGCTGATGGCGATGGCGGCGGATATTCGCGTCATTCTGGTCAAATTGGCCGATCGCCTGCACAACATGCGCACGTTGAGCGCCCTTGCCGCCCCTAAACGGCGGCGGATTGCGCGCGAGACGCTTGAGATCTATGCCCCTATCGCGCAGCGCCTCGGCATCAACACCATTCGGCTCGAATTCGAAGAACTCGGTTTCGCCGCGCTCTATCCGTTGCGCTATCGAGTGATCAAAAAAGAGATCCACCGCATTCGGGGCAACCGCAAGGAAATCGTCGATAAAATAAAAGACCGCATTAAACGGCACCTGCGCCAAGAACGTTTACTCGCGAGTGTGCACGGCCGTGAGAAACATCTGTACAGCATCTACAACAAGATGCGCGAGAAAAATTTAGGTTTCTCGGATGTGCACGACGTCTACGCGTTTCGCGTGATCGTCGACACCGTGGATACCTGTTATCGCGCACTTGGCGTTCTACATAGTTTGTACAAACCCGTTCCTGGAAAATTCAAAGACTACATCGCGATCCCCAAGGCCAACGGCTATCAGTCCTTGCATACGGTCCTGTTCGGACCATTCGGCGTGCCGATCGAAGTCCAACTCCGCACCAGTGAAATGGATCAGGTCGCGGAAGCCGGTATCGCGGCGCATTGGTTGTATAAGAGCGGGGACAGCGCGGCGAAGAGCGCACAGAAGCGCGCGCGCGAATGGTTGCGCGGCATTCTCGAAATGCAGCAACAAGCCGGTAACTCGCAGGAATTTCTCGAAGCGGTAAAAATCGATTTGTTTCCGGACGAGGTCTATGTGTTCACGCCTAAGGGTGAAATCATGACCATGCCGCGCGGCGCTACCGCGGTCGATTTCGCGTACGCCATTCATACGGATCTCGG
>JAYUEZ010000230.1:0-5457 GCA_043738965.1 Gammaproteobacteria bacterium | reverse complement strand
CTTCTTCCTGCTCGGTTTCCAAAAACGCCAGCGCACGCGCCACTGGCGGGAAGCTGCGGTCGTAGCCGAGCATGGCCAGCAACTCGATACACCGGGCGGTTAAGTCGGCGGTGCCGGGATCAACCAGCGCACCATGGTCCGCAAACGGAATGGCGTTCAAATATTCGTAATTATTGCCAATATCGAAGGCGCCCCAGCTGCCGTCCTTGTTCTGCATGCCGAGTAACCAATTCACGCCCTGATTGAGGCGCTTGATCTTGTGCTCTTTGTCCTGCGCGCCGGCGCGCAACAAGGCCATCAAGACCATGCCGGTGTCGTCGACGTCCGGATACTTATCGTTTTCGTACTGGAACGCCCACCCCCCAGGGGTCAGGCCCTTGGCCTGGTCGCACCAATCGCCGGGGACAAAGATCTGTTGATCAAATAACCAGTCAACCGCCTGCTGAATCGCGGGATGTCCTGGTTGTGCGCCAGATTCGGTGAGCGCCGAGATCGATAAACAGGTATCCCAAATTGGCGACACGCAGGGCTGACAGTAGGTTTCGTCGCGTTGATCAAGAACTAACTCATCAATCGCCTGCAACGTGCGCACCAAGTCGGGATCGTCTGCTTTCGCGCCGAGTACGGTCAACGCCATGGCGGCGTTCGCCATCGCAGGATAGATTGCGCCGATGCCACCCGCCCCTTGCATGTGCTCCCGCATCCACCGCTCGGCGCGACGCAACGCCGGGTCGCGGATAAATTTGGGGACCCGTCGATCAATCGCTTTCAACACGCGATCGATCAGCAGAAAACAATTCGCGAGCGGTTTGCCGGGTTTGAACTTGTCGAGATGACGTAAATCCTCGGGCGCGGTAACGAATAGCTCCCGGATTCCAAGTTCGGACGCCATTTGTAGGCTGGGCTTCTTGGCAAAAATAATTAGCAGCGGGACGATAACGCAGCGCGACCAATACGACACTTTGCCAAGATTGAAAAACCACCACTTGGGCAGATACATCATTTCGACCGGCATGGCCGGAATCGTCGACCACGGCAGCTGACCGAATACCGCGAGGGTGATACGCGTGAAGACATTAACGTGTTCCGCGCCGCCATTGGTCAGAATCCACCGCCGCGCTTCTTCCATATACGCTGCGTCTGGGGATTCGCCGATTAGCTTGAGGGCGAAATAGGATTTAACGGTGGCGCTCAGGTCCCCAGGACCATCCTCGTACAAGGACCAGCTACCATTCGAGTGTTGGCGGCGGCGCAAGTAGACGGCGATGCGCTGTTCGCGCCCACAGTCTGAGCTACCCATGAAGTGATGCAGCATCACGTACTCGGAAGGAATCGTCGCGTCGGCTTCCAGATCGTAGCGCCAATGCCCGTCATGCGCTTGTTTTGCGAGTAGCGCATGTGCGGCCTTGGTCAGCGCGTGCTGAACAGGATCGGCAACCGGTTCGAGTGCGTGCACTGTCGGCAGCGCAAAAGGCTCGTGCCGGAATTCATACCGATGGCTACTCAGCACTTGCGCAGCTTCAATTCGTTCGTTCATGCATTCGCTCTGCCGGTAACTTTCGCGCAACTCGTAACGGATCGGCCTCAGTCAGACGACTAGGCGATGCAAAAATTCAGTGTTGCTACGCAACATACAGCTTCCGTCAACCAAGCGCTCGCTTTTTGAGTGCCGCACGCATTCGGCTGGCACTTCTAATTTATGCGAAAACGCCACAGCATTTTATTGAATGTGCCTCTAAATGCAAGCAATAACCCGCATTTTGAAGACAGCCAGCGCGGTTCTGTTGGAATGGTGCCACAGAGAACTGGGTTAACCAGCACCCTTAGGCTAAGGGGTCAGTGTGTCGGATGCTACGAAGCGACGCGTAATTCCGTCTCCTCGAGCCGTGGCGAATCAGACTTGTGCCCGCCTTCGCGGGCGATGAGCCAGGTCATAAACTCGTCATACACCAGCGGCCGTGAATAAAAGTAACCTTGCACGGCGCCGCAGCCCACATTTTGCAAAAATCGATGCTGTTCAATGGTTTCTACGCCTTCGGCGACCACTTTCAGATGTAACGCTTGGCTTAGCGCGAGGATCGCACGAGTAATCGCTTCGTCGTCGCTATCGGTTGGCAGGTCGCGAATAAACGAGCGATCAATCTTGAGCCCGTCGAGCGGAAATTTTTTGAGATAGGCGAGTGATGAATACCCTGTGCCGAAGTCGTCGAGATAGATTCCAAAACCCAGCCGCTTGAGTTCGGTGAGTGCCGCACAACTAGCCGTGGTGTCCTCCATCAGCAGACTTTCCGTGATCTCGAGTTCCAAAAAGGCCGGTTCTAGTCCCGCCTCGGCGGTCGTGGTCCGCACAAATTCACAGAGATCGCCACCTCGGAATTGACGCGCCGACAAGTTCACCGCGACCCGCGCCACGCCGATACCGAGGTTGTGCCAACGCCTCGCGTCGGCGCAGGCTTGGCGCAACACCCACGCCCCGACCGGTACGATTAGGCCGGTTTCCTCAGCCACCGGGATGAATTGCGCGGGAGCGATCAAACCGAGTTCCGGATGCCGCCAACGGAGCAAGGCTTCCGCGCCGATTACCGCACCGGTCTTCAAGTCAATTTTGGGTTGATAGCACAGAAATAGCTCGTTGCGCTCGATGGCGTGCCGCAGCGCGGCTTCGATCGTCATGCGACGCACTGCTTCGGCGCCCAAATCCGCCGTGAATAAATGGTATTTGTTACGCCCTTGATCCTTGGCGCGATACATCGCCGCATCGGCGTTGCGCAATAAACCATTGAGATCGACATCATCCGTCGGAAAAAAGGTCACGCCAATACTGGTCGTTACATACAACTCGTGGCGTTGCACGGTAATCGGCGCCTGTAACGCTTCGATTATCTTGCGGCAGATGGCTTCGGCGAACGACGGATGGTCAATGTCTTCTAAAACGATCGTGAATTCATCGCCGCCGAGGCGTGCAATCGTGTCAGCTTTGCGTACGCAGCGTTGTAGGCGAACCGCCACCTCCACCAAGAGTTCGTCACCAGCGAGATGACCGAGGGTGTCGTTGACAGTCTTAAAGCGATCGAGGTCAAGAAACAGGACGGCAACGAGTTGTGCCGAGCGCGTGGCCCGGACCATGGCTTGGCGTAAGCGATCGCGAAACAGCTCGCGGTTCGCGAGCCCAGTCAGTTTGTCGTAATAGGAGAGCTGCAGGAAATGTTGTTCAGCTTCCTTTCGCTCGATTGCGTAGCGAATCGTTTTAAGAATTAACGGGCCTTCGCTGCGGCCTTTGACTAAGTAATCCTCCGCTCCATGCTTTAGGAGCTCGAGCGCAAAGTCCTCTTCTTCGCAATGGGTTAGCACCACGATCGGCGTGGTTTTTGTCACCGCAAGTAAGGCGGACAAGGTCTCCAATCCGTCGGAATCCGGGAGATCAAGGTCGGTGATAATCGCGTCATACGTGGCGCCCGCGAGCTTGCGGGTCGCCGCCGCCATCGATTGCGCGCCTTCGACGTGTACTGTTTTTTGCGTCGCTTCCTCGATCAGCGCGCGAAACAGCAACTCGTCACCGGGGTTGTCTTCCACCAGCAAGAGTCGAAGCTGCTTTTGCAACCGCACAGGGTGGAGGGTCGTGGGCTCGATGATCGTCATGCTCGCCGGGGTTGGTTAAACGGAGCGTCGATTCCGTCGCGTCCGAGGTTAGCGGCCTCGCGCGCTTGATTCTTGAGATCGAGAAACTACTAGAACCGGTCTCAAGCAGAGACCCTCACGGCCGCTAATTTCGAGCATCAATTCACTCTTTTTTGTAGCGAGAATCAAACGCGATGAATGTCATTGTCGGTTTCATTTTGGTGCTCGGCTGCGTCGCCGGCGGCTTTGTGTTGTCCGCCGGCCACCTCGCGGCGCTCTGGCAGCCTTACGAATTATTGGTGATCGGCGGTGCGGCGATCGGCGCGTTCGTCATCTCGAATCCGGGCAAGGTCATCAAGGCTGTGACGCGCAATTTGCCGCTGCTACTCAAGGGTTCAAAATTCAAAAAGCCGCTCTACATGGATGCGCTAGGCCTGATTTACGACTTACTGGCTAAGGCGCGCAAGGAAGGCATGATGTCGCTCGAGGCGGACGTGGAAGATCCAGAGAAAAGTCAAATATTCGGTAAATATCCGAACGTATTGCACGATCACGATGCGATCGAATTTCTGACCGATTATCTGCGCTTGATGGTTGGCGGCAGTATTAAAAACGCGTTCGAGCTCGAAAATCTGATGGACATCGAACTCGAGACGCACCATGAAGAAGGCCACCAACCCTCGGCGGCACTGACGCGAATTGCCGACGGCCTGCCGGGTTTCGGCATTGTCGCGGCCGTGCTCGGTATCGTTATCACCATGGGCGCCTTGGGCGGACCGCCAGAGGAAATTGGCCACCACGTCGCCGCCGCATTGGTCGGAACGTTTCTCGGCATCTTGCTTGCCTACGGCTTCGTGGCTCCGATGTCGACCTTGGTCGAACACATCGCGCGCGACGAGGCGCAGTTTTTTAAAGTGCTAAAAACTACGCTCTTGGCGTCACAACAAGGCTACTCGCCGCAAATTGCCGTGGAGTTCGGGCGCAAGGCGATATTTTCAACCGAACGACCAAGCTTCAAAGAACTCGAAGAACACGTAAAGCGGAAATAGTGCGCGACTTCGCGAGTCTAAGTTGTTGAGGGCACGGCATGGCTGTTGAATCGCCACCGATCATCATCAAGAAAATCAAGAAGGGTGGACACGGCCACCATGGCGGCGCGTGGAAGGTTGCGTTCGCCGACTTCGTGACGGCGATGATGGCCTTTTTCATGTTGATGTGGCTGATGGGGTCGACCACGCCACAACAAAAAGCGGCGATCTCCGATTACATGAATAATCCGGTCGCGGCGACCGGCCAAGGCGGCGCCGGCGCCAATCCCGTGCTCAGCGGCGGGAGCGGGATCTTGGATGGACGCGGGCCATCAGCCTTCGCGCAGGCGGCTCCCACGGAAACACCTGGCCCCACGCCACCCAGTACGCAAACCAACGGTCCCAACACGGGCGCGCCGTCAGTAGAGGACGCCGCGGAAATCGCGGCGCAAGCAGAACGCGCGCGCATGAAGTCACTGCTCGATGAACTCAACGCGGCAGTGGACGCCAATGAGTCGCTCAAACCCTTTAAGGATCAATTGCTGCTCGATATCACGAGCGAAGGTTTGAGAATTCAAATCGTCGATAAGGAAAATCGTGCGATGTTCGCACAGGGCAGCCCTGTGCTCGAAAACTATATGCGCGATCTCTTGCACGAAATCGTCAAGGTGATCAACGGTGTACCGAACCGTATCAGTATCTCGGGACACACTGATCGAGCACCGTATGCCAGCAATAACGGCTATAGCAACTGGGAGTTATCGTCTGATCGCGCGAACGCGGCGCGCCGCGAGTTGATTGTCGGTGGGCT
>JAYUEZ010000229.1:0-5459 GCA_043738965.1 Gammaproteobacteria bacterium | reverse complement strand
CGGGTTGCGGCCTGTGTTTTGATCATCACGCGAGCGAAGCCATTCGCAATGAGGGTCGCGCCACGCCTGGGTACATTCTAGAACCAGAGGCTAAGTCGGCGGCGCGAGTGGTCTACGACTATTACGGCGGCAAAGCCCGATTCCCCGGCATCAGCGACACCATGATGGAGGCCGTCGATAAGGCAGACTCGGCTGGTTTTAGTCGCGACGATGTGCTGAACCCGCAGGGCTGGGAGCTGTTGTCATTTCTGATGGATGCGCGCACCGGGCTTGGCCGCTTCCGCGATTTCCGGGTGTCGAATTACCAATTGATGATGACGCTCATCGACTGCTGCCGTGATTTATCGATCGATGAAATCCTCGCTCTGCCCGACGCCAAGGAGCGGGTGGATCTGTACTTCGCCCAGCACGAATTATTTCGCGCCCAGATCACCCGCGTGGCTAAAGTACACCACAACCTGGTGGTGCTCGATCTGCGGAATGAAGACACCATTTACGCTGGCAATCGTTTTGTCGTCTATGCCCTGTTCCCCGAGTGCGATCTGTCGATGCACGTGATGTGGGGACGCGAAAAAAAGAATACGGTGTTCACCGTCGGCAAATCGATTTTCGACCGCGGCAATCGGGTAGAAGTTGGTCAATTGATGTTGAGCTACGGCGGTGGCGGCCACCATGCCGCCGGCACATGTCAGGGACCGAACGTAGCGGCCGAATCCATGAAAACCGAATTGATTGAAGAACTCGTCGCACTCTCCGAACGCCACGTGGCGTTCGCGTAACCGCACTCACATGAACAACCGGTCGCCAGTCTCGGCGACCGTGCTGCCTGCCACGCGCGGCGCGTGACCCCGCAATCGCACAATCCAGAAAATCCCGTAGCGTGAACCTGCCGCACGGCGGACTCTACACCTAAGTTCATCTTTCGAAGCGTCCGATTGCTGCGTTGCGGCCGGTTGCGGTCGCGTACGCGAGCCACTATCGTGCAGCGATTGATCGCACGCAGGAGAAGATCTGATGTCGACCATGGCGGGTGCTCGCCTAACCCATGAATAAAACCGAGTTCTACGCGAACGCGCGCACCGATCTGATTGGGCCGTTGGCGGGTGTCGTGGTGGTCGAGGCAACGACCACCTGGGCGGGTCCGATGGCCGGCTGTGTGCTTGCCGATTTCGGCGCGAGCGTGATCAAGGTCGAACACCCGGATGGCGAAGTGATGCGGCGCGTCCCACCTTTCGTCCCCGGCACCAACCTCTCGGTGATGCACGAGGTGGTAAACCGCAACAAGCGGAATCTCTGCTTGAGCCTGAAAGGCGCGGAAGGCCGCGCGGTTTTTCTCAAGCTCTGCGCGACCGCGGATATCGTGATCGAGAATTTCAAACCCGGTACGCTCGACGCGTGGGGCGTGGGCTATCAAGACGTCAGATCCGTGAAGCCGGATATCGTGTACGTATCGATCAGTGGCTTCGGACAATTCGGTCCGTATTGCGATCGACCGGGTTACGACCCAATAGCGCAGAATTTCACCGGCTGGTCATCCCTCAATGGCGAGCCCGACGGCGGACCGACCAAAGCCCCGACTTTTCTCGGCGATGATCTCGGCGGTTTGCACGCTGCACTTGGCGCGCTCGGCGCGCTGTACCATCGCAATCGCACTGGCGAAGGTCAGCACGTGGATATCGCCTTGGTTGACGGGCTAATCTTCCAGAGCAATGGGCAGCTCACGATCGGCGCGCTGGGTTTGACGAGTCTGCGCTGGGGCAATCAATTCGCGATCGCCGCGCCCGTTAATGTCTATGTCTGCACCGACGGGCGAGTTTATACCGGCGTACTGCTCGACTCGCACTGGCGCACCTTCTGCGAACACATTGGGCGTCCCGATCTCGCGCGAATCACCGCGCCTGAACGGGTCGAACGTCGCGCTGAACTCGACGCCCTCCTCGCGGCCTGGTGCGTCACGCGTTCAACCGGCGACGTGGTTGAAACGATGACACGTCTCGGACTCGCCGTGACGCGCGTGAATACCTTCGTCGAAGCTGCGCAGGATCCTCATGTACAAGCACGCGACATGTTGCAGAACACCGCACTGGCCGGCGGCGCGCAGGTTCCGTTAACGGGTCCCGCGGCAAAGTTCTCGCGCACGCCCACTCGCGTGCGGTCAGCGGCGCCCACATTGGGCGAGCACAGTGATTCCATTCTGACTGAACTCGGATTTTCCGCCACGCAAATCGCCGATCTGCGCGCTAAACACATCATTTAACCCAATCGAGGTAGGACCATGACAGACTCCACGTACCACGGCAGTTGCTTTTG
Source organism: Gammaproteobacteria bacterium (assembly GCA_043738965.1). GTDB lineage: Bacteria > Pseudomonadota > Gammaproteobacteria > CAIKBL01. Next base: position 3,149 of record JAYUEZ010000229.1, on the reverse strand, counting down.
CGGCGCCGTTAAACTCACCGTCACGGGCACGCCCGCTGGCATGGGCTATTGCCACTGCGAATCGTGTCGTCATTGGTCGGCCGGGCCGGTGAATGGCTTCAGTTTGTGGCCACCGGCGCAGGTGCAAGTGACGCAAGGTGCGGAGCAAATCGGGACTTATCATAAAACCGACAACAGCCACCGGCAGTGGTGCAAGACCTGCGGTGGTCACTTGATGACCCGTCACCCCGGCATGCAACTCATCGACGTCTATGCCGCGATCCTCCCGCAATTGAAATTCACGCCAGGTCTGCATGTGTTCTACGGTGAATCGGTGTTGCGCATTGCCGATGGCTTGCCGAAATTTAAAGACGTGCCGGCGGAAATGGGCGGCTCGGGGGACACACTGCCGGAGTAGGGCGCGGCTTTACGCCGCGCTACTCAGCGCGAAACGTGTTGAATCGGCGTCGATTCCTCGCTAGCTGCGGCGGCCTACTGCTCGCGAGCAATGCTTCGCGTCGGCCGCAAGCCGCTACGTTCGATAACGCGCCCTTCGCGCTCGGCGTCGCCTCCGGCTATCCAACTCCCACCGGCTTCACATTGTGGACACGCCTCGCGCCCGCGCCGTATGCGCCGGATGGCGGCATGCCGAACCAGGATGTGCTGGTGCATTGGGACGTCGCCGAGGATGATAATTTTTCCACCATCGTCGCTAGCGGCACCGCGTTAGCCACGCCGGCATGGGCGCATTCGGTGCATGTGGATGTAACCACGCTGCGTCCGGATCGTTGGTATCGCTATCGTTTTCACGTGGGTAACGCAATGAGTCCGGTGGGTCGTACGCGCACGGCGCCGGCCCTCGAAAGTGAGGCCCGCCTACTCCGGCTGGCGCTCGTGTCTTGCCAGCACTACGAACATGGCTACTACGCGGCCTATCGCCATATGTTGGCCGATGATCTCGATCTGGTGGTCCACGTCGGCGATTATATTTACGAGGGCAGTTGGGGTAATGGCAAGGTCCGCTCGCATATCGGTCCAGATCCGACCACGCTTATCGGTTACCGTCAGCGTTACGCCTGCTACAAAGCCGATCCCTTACTGCAAGCGGCGCATGCCGCCTGCCCGTGGCTCATGGTGTGGGACGACCATGAAGTGCAAAACGATTACGCGGCCGATCATTCGCGCTACGGCGACGACCCAGTCGCCTTCGTCGCGCGGCGCAACGCGGCCTATCGCGCGTATTACGAACACCTGCCCCTGCCCGAGGCGATGCGGCCGCGCGGCGTGCAGATTCAAATTTATACACACGTGCCCTGGGGACGTCTGGCGCAAATCGCGCTGCTCGATGATCGCCAATATCGCAGCTATCGACCCTGTAGTAGCGCACGCGTGCCGTCGACCCCGGATGAAGTTAACTGCCGCGCGCGGACCGCGCCCACCGCGACCATGCTGGGCGCCGCCCAAGAAGCATGGTTGGAACAGACGCTCACGGGTTCAATGGCGCAGTGGAATGTCATCGCGCAACAGACCTTGATGGCGCAAAACGATGGGATCCTAGGGCCGGGCGAACAATTCAACACCGACGGGTGGGATGGCTATCCGGCGGCACGGGGGCGTTTGCTCGCGACGCTCGAGCAGCATCACGTCGCGAATCCAATCGTGCTCGGCGGCGACGTCCATGCGTTTTGGGTCGCCGATCTGCCGCGCGATTTTTCGATGCCCAAGTCACCGATCGTCGCGACCGAATTTGTCGGGACTTCGATCACGTCGTATGCGGGCGACGATGAGCGTATTCGAACGGCGATGCACGAAGCGCCGAATATTAAATTCGGTACTGGGCGCTATCGCGGTTATCTACGGCTCGATCTACGCCCTGAAATCGCCACCGCCGATCTGCGGGCGCTACGCAACGCACAGGATCCCAACACCCCCTGCGCGACGTTGGCGAGTTTTAACGTAGTGTCTGGACGGCCAGGCGCGGTGCGGGCCTAGCCTTTGCGCCCAGCAAGATGGCGACAGGTTATTCGGCGACTTACACTAACAACAAACGATCGCAGACTCGCCCCTACTCGTAACGAAATCCCGCCTCTTGCGTCAACGATCGGCACTCACTCGCATACTTCGTGTCGAGTAGCGTAACTTGCCGCCAATCCTGATGCATTTCTTTCATCATCAGGCCAGACGCGTCGCCCATTTTCGCCTCGGCGTTCGGTTTGCCGTGACGCTTCGCCGCTTCGTTCAAGCTGAACTCGCCACTGCTATACAAGCGATCGTAGTCTTGAACCGCGTGACCCCGCGCGGCGAGAAAATAATACGCCGCGCAGGTCGCGAAGCCTGGCGGCTCCACTGCCGGCAAAGATTCGGCGGCAGTGCTCGCGATACCCCACAGGCTGAGAGCGAATAATCTCGACTTGTAGAACTTGTGCATGAGAACTCCGCTCAAATCACACCACACGAACCTCAAGGTTTGAGTTCAACCTCGATGAACGCCAGTTCACTGTCGCCCGCGTTTATTACGTTGTGCTCAACGCCCACTTGACGCGCATACGAGTGTCCGAGCTTCAACTCGGCGGTTAGATTTCCGGTTAGGGTTTCGAGTAGCAGCGTGCCGTTGGTAATCGGCACCACCACATAATCGAAGGCGTGACGATGCCAGCCGGTTTCGGCGCCCGGCGCGAACCGCCATTCGGTGACCCGCACGCGCTCGGTATCCACTTGCACCGTGGCGTGGGCTTCGGGGCGTGCCGGCATGGTTACCCTCCGGTCAGTTTGGCGCGAAACATGAAGAACACTGCGCCCATGATGCAACACGCCGCCCACAAATAGTCGAGCGTCAGGCGTTCCTTCAAAACATTCGTTAATCTGTTTACGCTTTCGGCGCAAACGCATTACACCAGCCCTTAGCGCTTACCGCCTGGCCCGCGAAGATTCCGCAGCCACCCCACTCCGCGTCCGGTGTGCCTTGATACAGCGCGCAGGACGAGCAGGCCATGCCGGCTTTAAAGCGCGGGAATTTAGCTTTGTCGACTTTACTGGCGTCGTGGTTATAACCGAGCCCCGTGGCTTGCGCGCTTGCTTCGTCGACATGCGGGAGTTCGGCGGCGAACGCGATGCGATTCGCGACTAGCTGCGCCACCGACACGGTCGCCACCACGCCGAGGCTTTTCTTG
>JAYUEZ010000228.1:0-2065 GCA_043738965.1 Gammaproteobacteria bacterium | reverse complement strand
GCGGACGAAGATTGCGTCTTGTTGCGCATTATCGTGACGAGTGTCCATAGTGTGTTCTCGCGTAGTCTTTAGGCCGCGCGCTTTAACGTCGGCGAATGGTGATGATCAACGGAATTTCGTCGCCTCCCCGAGCGGCGGACGCCGCCGCATTATAGCGAATTTGCGACCCTGCACTAGACGCTAGCCAGTTCTAGAGGAGAGTCGAAAGCGAGCTTGCTCTGGTCGCGCAGGTTGATTTGAATTGGCGGATAAATCTGGAGGAGGAGATGAGCTTGAACACCGCGAGCGCCATGGCCGAGCGTCTGATCACGATTGAGCCTTACTACGAACCGAGCGGTGAGGAGGTGGCGATCTTCGCCGCCGCGTATCGCAATCAATTGCCCCTCCTGCTCAAGGGCCCGACCGGCTGCGGCAAGACCCGCTTTATCCACTACATGAGTTGGGTTTTAAAGCGCCCGCTGGTCACCGTGGCCTGCCACGATGATTTAACCGCCGCCGATCTCGTCGGGCGTTACCTCGTGCGCGGTGGCGAAACCGAATGGCTCGATGGACCGCTGACGCATGCCGTGCGCACGGGCGCCATCTGCTACCTTGATGAAATCGTCGAAGCCCGTAAAGATACTTCGGTAGTCATTCATCCCCTGTGCGATGACCGTCGGATCCTCCCCATCGATAAGCTCGGGCAATTGCTGCGCGTGCCGCCGGAGTTCTGTTTGGTGGTCTCGTACAACCCCGGGTATCAAAGTGTCATGAAGGATTTAAAACAAAGCACGCGGCAGCGCTTTGTGGCGCTTGAATTCGGCTATCCGGGCGCGGAGCTCGAAACGAAAATTGTCGCCACCGAAGGCGGCGTTGATCGTGATACAGCGCGCCGGCTGGTCAAATTCGGCAGCCATACGCGGAACCTCAAAGGCAGTGGCCTCGACGAAGGCGCGAGCACCCGGCTGCTCGTTAGCGCGGCCAAACTCATGGCGAGTGGCGTGACACCAGCGTTGGCTTGCGACACCGCGGTGGGTCACGCGCTCAGCGACGATCCAGAAATCCTGCACGCGGTGCGCGAATTAGCCGCGGCGGTATTTTGAGCACGCCGTAGACGGCGCGACTACGCATGAGTGACGCGCCGCGCCAAAATCTTTTCAATCTGATTCGCGTTCAGAAGGATCTTGAAAAGCTTTCGGGACAAGTGCTGGTTCGTACGCCGCGCGCCGCGGAGGTGGTGGCCGACATCGCGGAACTTGAGCGTGACGCGCAGAATTTCGTCTATCACTGGACCGAAGTTATCGCGCAGTCGAACGACGAACTCGCCGCGCATTTTCTCGCCAAAGCGCCGGTCGCGTTTCGCGACCTGGACCAAGCGGCAGTTGAAGATTGGATAATCAAAGCCATGGAAGCTTTCGATAATCGTGGTCTCGGATTCGCGATCGAAATCTTCGACGAACTCGATCGTTATGTCGCCGACCGCGTGCACTTACAGACGGGGTGTCAATTCGAGCAAGTCGTGGGATCGCTACGCTATTGGATCCGCGGGCTGGGCGGCCGCCACCTGCAACTCGCGACTGAAGTAGTGGCGTATACCGACACCGACCGGATCTGTTTGCCAGCGACGATCGGTGTGCTTGGCGAGCACGCCGCCAACGCGCGACTCTACAAGTGCACAGCGGCATTTCTTTGGGCCCAGAACCGTTATGGCACCTGGCGCTATCGCGCGCTGGAGGAAGCGATTCGATCACTCACCACCGCTGGCGATTGGCCAATCTATCAATGTTTAGAGACCGTCCGCTTGCGCGCCTGCATCGCGCGCGAACTCCCTGGGCTCGCACGGGAGATGGAAGCCCTGGCGTATCCGGACGAAGCGTGCCGCGCGACGTGGGCGCAATTTGCGGCGCGAGCGCTCCGCCTCGTTGAGAGCTCGGCAAGTGCGCGCGACAGCCTCGACCATGTGACGGCGCTGCGTGATCTCCCATTGCCGCCGCCGTTGCGGTTTCAAGGTGAGATGTTTCCGGCCAAGGTCCGTGAAGCGATATTCAAGCGCGTGCCGCGCGAAAAATCCGCGCTTCAACACGCG
>JAYUEZ010000227.1:0-14598 GCA_043738965.1 Gammaproteobacteria bacterium | reverse complement strand
CCACGCGCGCGGCGCGCAGATTCGGCACGTTGGCGGCGGCGGTCGCGACCGCCGCACGCGCTCGTAGCATGTCGTGTTTGGTGCCAACCCCGGCGGTCACGAGTTTTTCGGTGAGACGCAAGGTTTCGCGCAGCACATGCACCGTGTTGTCCACGATCAGCAATTGCGCATCGAGGCTGCGCAGTGCCCAATAACCACGCGCGACTTCGGCGCTTAACGACGCGAGCACTGCTTGGCGTTCATCCATCGTGGCTTGCAACGTCGCGTCCGCAGCTTCCAGGCGCCGCCGTTGCCGTCCGAAAAGATCAATTTCCCATTGCGCGTCGAAGCCAATTTCATACAGGGAGAACTTGAGGCCTTCAGCGAGCCCTGGGAACGGATTTTCCTGACGGCTGGCACCGATCTCGCCTTGCAGCTTTGGTCCGCTGCCCGCCGCGACACCGCGGCGCTCGGCGCGCGCCGCTGCGATCCGCGCGGCCGCCGTTCTTACATCGAAACTCTGTGTACGCGCGCGCGCCACGAGCTCGGTCAGTGTGTCGTCATCAAATAGCGTCCACCACTTCGTGAGTTGATTGGCGTCCTCGGTCGGCACAATATTCTGGTTGTCCGTGGCCTGCCAACGGGTGGGGGTTGGCACGGCCGGCTTCTGATAATTCGGGCCAACGGTGCACGCCGTCACGAGGCTCGCCACCAGTAATCCGCTAGCTTTACTTCCCATGCTGGACCCGCCAATAGAGTTCTACCGCGCGATTCACCAGGCGATCCTTGTCGCGGTTGGTGAGATTGGCCTTAAGGCCAATCAGGCACCGCACGTGGTCGTCGCCCATCAGCAGGCCGATGAATACGCGCGCCGCTTCGTCAACGTCCTCGAACGCGAGACTGGTGCTGGGTTCGAATTTGCCAAGATATTTGGCGACGCGCGCGATGATCGGCGCCGGCGCGCTGCGATAAGCGAGCTTTCCGAGCTCCGGGAAAGCGCTTTGTTCGGCAATGATTAATCTAAAGAGACGCAAGGATTCCGGGGAGTAGATCAGATCGACGCAGGCACGCGCGATTAAGCGCAAGCCCTCGCGCAGATCTGACGCGCTGGCGTCGATGCGTTCGAGAGCGAGCAACGATCGTTCACATTGACGCGCGACCACAGCTTCAAATAACGCGGGTTTGCTCTCGAAGTAGTTATAGAGCGTCGGTTTCGAGACTGGCGCGGCCTCGGCGATCGCATCGACACTGACGTTGGTGTAACCCTGACTCAGAAACATCCGAGTCGCAGCTTCCAGAATGCATTCGCGTTTGGCGTCGCTGAGCTGAGTCATGCGGGTCGGGGCTTGCGTGCTAGCAGGGTCGCCACTATCCTACACTACACAGTTTAGTTCAACGTTTTCTCCATGCGTCTGGTGCTGCGCTTACTAACGATTCTGTTTGTGTTTGTCAGCATGGCCACCTGCGGTTATGGCGGCATGCATTATTGGCGGACTTATGTCCGGCCGTTCGAGACCACCGACAACGCGTACGTCCGCGCGCACATGACCCAGGTGAGTCCCAAAGCCACCGGTTACGTTGAAGCCGTGCGCTTCAACGACAACCAAGTGGTGCATGCTGGAGAGGTGTTGGTGACGATCGATGATGCCGAGTATCGCGCCCGCGTCGCGCAGGCGGAGGCGCAGGTCGGCGCTACCGCGGCTAAAATAAATTCGTTGCAAGCCGAGCGTGCGGTAGAAGGAGCGCGGGTCGCGCAACAAAGCGCGACCATTGCGTCGGCAAGCGCCGATCAAGAACGCGCGGCCAAGGATTTAAAACGCGTCGATGAATTGGTCGCGGACGGCGCCGTGTCCGCGCAGTCGCGCGACGCCGCGGAGGCGGTGTCCAAGCAAGCAGTAGCGCACGTCGCGCAAAGCCGATCCGCGCATGTTGAAGCCGAGAGTCAATTGCTGGCATTGGCCGCGCAAATTGCCGAAGCAGAAGCCGCGCTCAAAGTGGCGGAGGCGGCGCTCACCGTTGCCAAGGTCGATCTCGCGAATACCCAAATCATGGCGCCGCTGTCCGGCACGATTGGCAACCGCAGCGTGCAAGTGGGACAGATGGTGCAACCCGGCACTGTGCTCGCGTATCTCATTCCGAGCCATGAGTTTTTCGTGGAAGCCAATTTCAAAGAAACGCAAATTGAAGATATGCGCGTCGGCCAGCCCGTTGAAATACGCATCGACGCTTATTCGCACACACGCTTTATCGGCAAGATTGACAGCACGGCGCCCGCCAGCGGTGCCGAATTCAGCATCCTGCCGCCCGAGAATGCCACCGGCAACTTCACGAAAATCGTGCGTCGCGTGCCGGTCAAGATCGCGTTCGATGAGGCGACGGATTTATCGCGGCTAAAGCCTGGCCTGTCCACCGTCGTCAAGGTGCGCGTGCGCTAATCCGCGATGGCGTTGTCTAGCACCGCGCCCGATCACGAACTTACGTTCACCGATTGGGTGGGCTTCATCGCCATGGTGGTCGGGATCTTCATGGCGATTCTCGACATTCAAATCGTGTCGAGTTCGCTACAACAAATCCAGGCCGGGTTGTCGGCCACGCGCGACGAAATTACCTGGGTTCAAACGTCTTATCTGATCGCGGAAGTAGTCGTCATTCCACTCTCTGGGTGGCTGACGCGGGCGTTCTCGACGCGCTATCTCTTTACGCTCGCCGCCGCTGGCTTCACCCTAACCAGTGTGCTTTGTGCGGCGGCATGGAGCCTGCCTTCGATGGTGGTATTCAGAACGCTGCAAGGGTTATCCGGCGGCGTCATGATCCCGATGGTTTTCTCCGTCATCTTTACGCTGTTCCCGGCCCGTCTGCAGACCCCAATGACGGTGGTCGTAGGGCTGGTCGTCACCATCGCCCCGACCGCCGGCCCGGTACTGGGCGGCTATCTCACCCAAGCATTCTCGTGGCACGCGTTGTTCTTGATCAACCTCGCACCTGGATTTCTAGTCGGGTTGTGCACACTGCTCTTCGTGCGCGTTGATAAGCCAGAATGGGGACTGCTGAGACGCGTCGATTTTCTTGGCGCGCTCTACATCATGCTCTTTCTCGGTAGCTTGCAATACGTCCTCGAAGAAGGCGTGCGTAAGGAATGGTTTGATAGCCGAGAGATTATTTTCTTTGCGACGTTGGCGGCGCTCGGCGGCGTGGCGATGCTAGTTCGTGAGCTTAGAATCGCCGAGCCAATTGTTGATCTGCGCGCTTTTCGCGACGCCAATTTTGCAGTCGGCTGCCTATTTTGCTTCGTCCTCGGCATTGGTCTCTACACGGTGCTGTACCTGCTCCCGGTCTATCTCGCCAACGTCAAAGGACTAAACAGTTTGCAGATTGGGCAGTACGTCATGATCACGGGCATCTTCCAATTCGCGTCGGCGTTTTGCGCGGGAATCGTCTCGAAATGGATGGACTCGCGAGTCATGTTGGCCATGGGGCTCGCGATCTATGGTTGCGGCGCGTGGCTTAACAGTGGAATGAATTACGACTGGGGCTTTTGGGAGTTCTTTTGGCCGCAGGCGCTGCGCGGATTTTCGATGATGTTCATGTTTTTGCCGGTCAATGCGCTGGCCTTGGGTACGTTGCCGCCCGAGGAAGTGAACAACGCGAGCGGGCTGTATAACTTGATGCGTAACCTAGGCGGCGCCATCGGCCTCGCCGTCGCGAATACATTGATCGTCCACTGGCAGAAGCAGCACTACGCCACGCTGCGCGAGCATATTACCGGTAGCGATCTCGGGACCATGCGCACCTGGCAGGCACTGTCGGCCAACGCTGCCCATCGCTTAAGTCCGGATGCGCACGTCGCCGCGTTGACTCAACTCTCACAGCTCGCGTGGCGCGAGGCGGATATCATCACCACTAATCAAGTCTTCCAATTACTCGCGTTGATTTTCTTCGGCAGCTTGTTGTTGATGCCGTTGGTGAAGAAGGTTGGGATCTCGGGTGCCGGCGCGGGGCATTGATGGGAATGCGTATTCCGCGCGTCTGCGTTATAGGCCCGCGAGTTGCCCAATCACACCCAACGCCGCCGCTGCGCCCAATACGAGCATGACATTGACCTTGTAGCGCTGTAGCGCGAGGAAGGTGGTGATGGCGATCGCGGTTGCGAATAAGTTTAAGGCCCCGTGCCACAGCACATGGCGCGCAAAAAACAGCGCGAGGCTTAGGATCACACCGACCACGGCCGCGGTTACCGCGGTGAGCGGCGCGGTAAATTTCGCTTCGTTGCGCGTCGATTCGACCAGCGGGCCGCCGGCCAAGATAAAAATGAACGACGGCAGAAACGTAAACCACGTGACCACGGTCGCGGCGACGATCCCAGAGAGCAGCGGCGAACTCGTCGCCAGCGGTCCGCTTTCGTAGCCGGCGATAAATCCAACAAAAGTCACCACCATGATTAACGGGCCTGGCGTGGTTTCACCGAGCGCGAGACCGTCGATCATTTGGGCGCCGCTCAGCCAGCCGTAGTGCAACACCGCGCCTTGATACACATAGGGCAACACGGCATACGCGCCGCCAAAGGTCAGGAGGGCTGCTTTGGTGAAGAACCATGCCAGTTGCGCATACTGTGTGTTCCAACCTTCGAGTTTCACGAGCAGCACCATTGGCGCGAACCACAGCGCCGCGCCGACCACTAACACCAGTAGCAGATTGCGCAGGCGATAACGGGTGTGTGCCACGCGCGGGGTATCGTCATCGATTAAAGCCTGGCCGACAGCGCTCGCATGTCGTGCATGGGCGGTACTGGTGACGAATAGCGTGGGCGCCAATTTGCCGCAGATCGCACCGAAGGCCATGGCCGCGCCAATGACGTAAGGAAACGGCGCCTGCAAGACCGCGATTGCGACGAAGGCGGCGACCGCGATCGCCCACAACGTGATGTTGGTCAGCGCGCGGCTGCCGATGCGATACGCGGCATGCACCACCAAGGCGACCACGGCGGGTTTCAGTCCGGCAAAAACTCCAGCGACTAGCGGCAGGGTGCCAAATCGCACATAGACCCAGGACAGGCCGACCATGATGAACCACGAGGGCAGGACGAATAGCGCGCCAGCGGTGATGCCACCCCACGTGCGGTGCATGAGCCAACCGATGTAGGTCGCCAGTTGTTGCGCTTCCGGGCCAGGGAGCAGCATGCAGTAATTCAAGGCATGCAGAAAACGCCCTTCGGAAATCCAACGCCGCTCGTCGACCAACTCGCGATGCATGATCGCGATCTGTCCTGCGGGGCCACCAAAGCTAATAAACCCGAGTCGCAGCCAATACCAAAACGCGGACCAGTAACTAACGGCGTTTGGGGCAGTGGCGGAATTCAAAACTGGTTCGTTCATTGGCAAGCACGAGAGCGCGTCGGTTTGAATTTTCACGACATGCGTTTTTAATTCAGACGGCGAAACGACGGCGCCCCCGCTTGACCCCAGCCGTGATAGGGATGGCGAGCGACAAGTTCTGGATCGCGAAACAAGAGCACGAGCAATGCACCCGCCGCGAAGCCCCCGATGTGCGCCCAAAATGCGACGCCCCCACCGTTGGCGCCGAGCGCGCTTATGCCACCCAGCAATTGCAAGGCAAACCAATAGCCGAGCATCCACACCGCGGGAATTGCAAACGTCGTTACGTAAAATCCGAACCAGAACAACATGTGCACATTCACGCGTGGGTAGAGCAATATATACGCGCCCATGACGCCTCCGATCGCGCCCGACGCGCCAACCATCGGCAACCCGCTGGTTGGACTAGACGCGATCTGTAAGCCTGCAGCGGCCAGACCGCACAAGAGATAGAACACGATGAAGCGGCCATGGCCCATCGAATCTTCGACGTTATTGCCGAAAATCCACAGGAACCACATGTTGCCGATCAAGTGCATCCAACCACCGTGCAAAAACATATGGGTGAGCAGCGACAACCAGTTCGCCGTGCTACCGATCACGCAATACGCATGCGCCGCCACCTGCACCTGCGCACCCGCTGGAATTCGATGCAAGAGCTCGCCCGGCATGAGACCGAGCGTGCACAGCGAGCGTGGTAGCGCCGGATCCTGGCCCAGCCCCTGGACTAATACCCACGCCACGACATTCAGCGCGACGATGGCATAGGTCGCGTAGGGCGTGAGAACTTGTGGATTGTCGTCGCGGATGGGGAGCATGGGTTAGTTAATGCTCGCCGTGAGTTCCGGTCGTTGATTCAATGTCTGGTACACCACGCAGTAACGTTCGGTAAGACGTAACAACGTTGCCAATTGCTCGGCACTTGCCGTGGTTTCCAAATCGAAATGCAATCGAATGCGCTGAAACCCTACCGGTGCCTCCTTGGCGACGCCCAAGGTGCCGCGAAAATCAAGATCGCCTTCGGCTTTGACGGTGGCCTTGCGTAGCTCGATACCGAGCGCGGTCGACACCGCGCCTAAGGTGACGCCGGCACAGGCGACCAAGGCTTCGAGCAGCATGTCGCCGGAACAAGCAGCGAGTCCGTTACCGCCGGTCGCCGGATGTAGCCCCGCTTCAACCAGTGCTTTGCCCGTCTCGACTCGACACGTCACACCCGCGCCCACCTGCCCTTCGGCACGGAGCGTAATCAGCGCGCCTTCCGGCGCCTGACGATAGCGCTCTTTCAACGGGGTTTGAATGGCTTTCAGTTCGTCGGCGTTCATCGGTGAGCTCCTTGTACTAAGGTATCGAAAGTGCGAGGGTTGCCATGCTATCGCATCTCATTAGCGAGGTCGCAAGTCATGCGCCAACGGATCTATCTGAACGCCTTTCATATGAATTGTGTGGTCCACCACTCGGCCGGACTGTGGCCGCATCCGCGCGACAAAATGCATCGCTATAACGATCTCGAGACCTGGATTGAACTCGCGCAATTGCTCGAACGCGGCCGTTTTGATGCGTTGTTTTTGGCCGATGTGGTGGGCGTTTACGACGTCTTTCAAGGCTCGCGCGATGCCGCTGTGCGGGCCGCTACGCAAGTTCCAGTAAACGACCCGGCCCTACTCATCCCCACACTCGCGCACGCGACCAAACACCTTGGGTTCGGTTTCACCAGTTCAATCCTGCAAGAGCATCCGTATGTCTTTGCGAAGAAGCTGTCGACGCTTGACCATCTAACCAAAGGGCGAGTGGCTTGGAATATCGTCACTTCGTATCTCGAAAGCACCGGCCGCAATCTGGGCCGCGAAGGCTTGCCGGATCACGATGAACGCTATGCGCTCGCGGATGAGTATTTGGAAGTCATGTATAAATTGCTCGAAGGCAGTTGGGAAGACGATGCCGTGATTAAGGATCGCGCGACCGGGGTCTATGCCGATCCCGCCAAAGTGCACGACATCAATCACGTCGGCAAATACTTCAAAGTTCCCGGCTGCCATTTGTGCGAACCGTCGCCCCAGCGCACGCCGGTGTTGTATCAAGCCGGTTCGTCACCGCGCGGTCAGGCGTTTGCCGCGCAACACGCCGAGTGCATTTTCGTGGTGGGGCCGAGTCCGCTGGTGGTTGGGCAATACGCGCGCGATATCCGCGACAAAGCGCGTGCGCAAGGCCGCGTGCCGGAGCACATCAAGATCATGGCATTCATCAAAGTGATCACGGGGCCAACCGCCGCTGCCGCGCGCCAGAAGCTCGAGGAATTCTCAAGCTACATCAGTTACGACGGCGCGCTCGCCTTGTTGAGCGGTTGGACCGGCATTGATTTCTCGAGCTACGCACCCGATCAAAAGCTTGAATATATCGAGACCAACGCGATCCGGACCTTGGTGCATGGCTTTACCGAAGCCGATCCCTCGCGCCAATGGACCATGCGCGATCTCGCGACCTATGTCGGGATCGGCGGCGCGGGACCGGTGATCGTCGGTGATTACGCGCAAGTGGCGGATCAACTTGAGATCTGGCTCGCCGCCGGCGTCGATGGTTTTAATCTCGCGTACGGCATCACTCCCGGCTCGTTCGAAGACTTCATCGACGGCGTGGTTCCCATCCTGCAGGCGCGCGGACTCATGCAAACCGAATACGCGCTCGGGACTTATCGCGAGAAGCTCTATGGCGCCGGTCAGGCTCGTTTATTGAATGATCACCCAGGGACACGCTATCGGCGTATCTGACCCCCTGTCTGCGTTGCGTGGCGCGGGAGTTTGTTCGATTGACGCGACCGCACTATTGCCTCTTGCTCTGCATTTGGCGTCGGCTGCGAAGCGTTAATTGATCGAGGTCATCTCGCCGCGAATTTAACTCTGACACGGAGGCGACGCGTCGTTATGCTCGCCTCAGTACAAACTACGAGCACGCGCATGATTAAAAAACCGACTCTCGCTGGGGCGATGACGCCATTTCCCCATGCGGTGGATGTCGAATCTTCGGTCGTGGAAGCCTCCGCGCTGATGCACCATCATCGGGTCCATCATCTGCCGGTCACCGACGGAGAATCGATTGTAGGCATCATCACCGCAGGTGATATTGCCAGGCGGGCGATCAAGCCGGCCAGTGTTCGCGCCTACCACACGGCGGATCCCTATGTGGTGGAACTTACAACACCGCTGGATGAAGTTTTGCTTCGAATGGCGGAGCGCCAGATCGGATGCGCCATCGTTACGCGTCATGGCAAATTAGCCGGCATCTTCACATACATAGATGTGTGCCGGACCTTCGCGGTGCACCTCCGCGCATGCTATCCGGAGCCGCCCGAGGATGCCGTTGCGTGAGTGCGTAGTCACCAGGTTTTTGACGCGTAAATCGGTAATTTATGCCATAGGAGGTTTCCCTCTAGTGGCGACGGTATGTTGGCCCCTCGCAGCCGTAGCAAAAACTAGCCGCAACTCGTAATCTTTGTCCGACAGCACACCAACGCGGGGGACGCGATGAAGTTTTCACTGGTTTACGAATTACAAATGCCCAAGCCCTGGGGTCCGACTACCGAGCGCGATATATACATGCAAGCGCTCGAGCAGATCAAACTCGCCGATGAAATGGGCTTCGACATCGTATGGAATGTCGAACATCACTTTCTAACTGAATATTCGCACTCGTCCGCGCCCGAAGTCTTCTTGAGCGCAGTGGCGCAGCACACGAAAAATATTCGGATTGGACACGGCGTGGTGTTGCTGCCGTTTAATTACAACCATCCGATCAGGGCAGCGGAAAAGGTCGCGGCGTTGGACATCATGTCCAATGGTCGCGTTGAATTTGGTTCGGGGCGTTCGACCACTGCGATCGAACTCGGTGGCTTTGGCGTGAACCCAGATGAATCGCGCGAACAATGGGAAGAAGGACTCGAAATCGTGCTCAAAGCGTGGCAGGACGCGCCGCTCAAGCATCAAGGTAAGCATCTTACGATTCCAGAACGCGAGGTGTGGCCGAAACCCATCCAAAAACCCCATCCACCATTATGGATGGCGGGCACGGCGCCGGATACGTTTCGCGTCGCCGGCAACAAGGGGCTAGGCGTTCTGTGTTTTCAACTGGCGCCCGATGGCGTCACCCAAGCCGTGAAGACCTATCGCGCGGCTATCAAAGACGCGACGCCAGTTGGCAAGTTTATCAATAACCAATTCGCGTCGCTCGCCATGACGCTGTGTGGACACGATCGCGAAACCGTCACGCAGGGTGTGGAGGCCGCGCGCTGGTTTTTGCAAAAGGTCGTCGAGATCTTGATCGGCCTTAGAAATACCGAGTCCAATTCTTACGCCTATCTCAAAGACATGATCGACATGGCGCATCAGCCCAAGGACGCGAGCTTTTCGGATCTAGATGCCCATCCGTTCATCATTGCGGGCGATCCCGACAAATGCATTCGCAAACTCGAAGTCATGCAGACCTACGGCATGGATCAAATCATCTGCTTTTCGCAGATGGGTCGCATTCCGCACGAGCGCGTCATGGAGTCGATTCGGCTTTATGGCACCGAGATCATTCCGCACTTCAAGCGTCAAGCGGCGGGTGCCGCGAAGCAGGCGGTCGCGGGTTAGCCGGGGCGAGACGAGACCCCGTCCCTTCACCCCGGCCCTCTCCCGCAAGGGGAGAGGGGGAACAATTGTTTCTCTACGCTAGCAAGGACGGCAAGACATGGACGGCATTTTTATTAGCTACCGCCGCGATGATAGTGCCGGCCACGCGGGACGTTTATTCGATCACCTCAAACAACGTTTTGGTGCCGAGCGCGTGTTCATGGATGTGACGGACATTGCGCCCGGTACGGATTTCGTCGATGCCATCGAGCGTGCCCTTGCATCGTGCCGCGTCTTGGTCACCATCATTGGCCGTGATTGGTTGGCCTGCACCGACCAGTCCGGGCAGCCGCGCATTAATAATCCGCACGACTTCGTCTATCTCGAAACCTACACGGCATTGGCGCGCGCCGTGCCGGTAATTCCGGTGTTGGTTGAAGGTGCGTCGATGCCACGCAGTGAGGCGTTGCCGAGCGCACTGCAACCTTTAACGCGCTTTCAAGCGGTCGCGCTGAATGATGCACACTGGGATTCTGATGTTCTCGAGGTGATTGATGCCATCGAGAACTTGCTGGCGCATAAGGCGGCGCAACCGCTGTTATCCCGCCTACACGCCTACGTTGATCAGCCGTGGCGAAAGGGCTTGGCACTCATTCTGTTGGTCGCGATTATCCTTGGCCTAACGCGAGTTCTATTCCTGGCCGGTCACGGGACCGCGCCGCCGATCGCGACGCTTGCGCCGAATTCTACCGGTGCCACGCAAGTCTCACGACACACGCCGTCGCCGCATGCGACGATTCATAGCTTCACCCAAACGGACGATACCCATCTCTGTTACGACCTGTCGAATGCGGTGCGGGCAACTATTACGCCGTCGTTCGGCGAACTCGTTTCGTTACCGCGAGACTGTGTGGCCGGCGCGTTAACTTTGGGCGCGACCTACCGGCTGGACGCCACCGGTAAGGATGGGATCAGCGTAAGTGAATTGCTCGCGGTCAATCCGTTTGACTCCAATGCCATTCTGATCAGTAACCAAAAAGCATTCGATTTCGGCACCGTCGCTATCGGCGCTCACAGCGCCGACCAAGTTTTCGCGGTGACCAATGAAGGGATCGGGGTACTTAAAATTCACGCGGCCGGTGTGATCGGTGTCGCCGCCGACGACTATGTGCTGAAGACCGATTGCCAAGGAGTCGATCTCAAGCCCAAACAACAATGCGCGTTGAGCGTGCACTTCGAACCTACCGCGCGCGATGTGCGTTACGCGATGATCAGTGTCGATTATTTAAGTCGACGCAGTCCGTTGATTATTAAGCTCTCGGGTGCCGGCGCTGGTCGTTAGAATTGAATTGAAGAGCACACATAGGTACCAGGATGCAGAGATGCGGCGCGTGACAGAGAGCATTTGGGCCGCTCATAAACAAAGTCGACGTCATTGCGAGGAGTGAAACGACGAAGCTTTTCCAGAAGGCAAAGCAACATGGATTGCTTCACTTTCGCTCGCAATGACGAATTGCCGTGTTTTCACCCACGACCCGAGACACCGAGGCATCGCGCCACCCAGAGTGGACGGTGTCGCTATTTAGTTCTACGCCCGTGCCGTTGAGCCGCCATCTACGGTCAGAATAGTTCCCGTGCAGTACGACGCTTCATCGGACGCTAGAAATAAACAGGCGTAGGCCACTTCTTCGACGGTGGCCGGGCGGCCCATCGGCGCGATAAGTTTCGGATTTTCCGGCGAGAACAATTGGTCGAGCACCATCTCGACCATCTGTGTTTTAACGAACCCCGGCGCGACGACATTGACGCGAATGTTGTCATCCACATAGGCCACCGACATCGAGCGCGACAGATTGATAATGGCGCCCTTGGTCGCCGTATACGTATGCGCATCGGGTGCACCGCCCATGCCGAAAATGCTCGCGACATTGACGATTGATCCTTTCTGCTGAGTTTTCATTTGACGCAGCACCAGACGGCACATGTAGAACACGCTGTCGAGATTAATGGCCATGACTTCGCGCCACTGGTCGATGGGCGTACTGTGCACCGGATCCATCGAGCCGGGACTGGTGTCTTTCATGCTGTAGCCGACGCCGGCGGCGTTCAGCAGGATGTCGATTCGACCGTACTGCTTCATGCACTGATCGACCGTTGTCTGCGCGCCTTCGGGATCGGAAAGGTCCGCACTAAACACATCACCGCGTCCGCCCTGCGCGTGGACTTGGCGCAGGGTTTCATCGAGGTTCGCCTGCGTGCGCGAGACACCGAACACCGTCGCACCTTCTTTGGCGAACATGAGCATGCAGGCACGGCCGATGCCGGTGCCAGCGCCAGTGACTAGCGCGACTTTATTTGCTAAACGACCCATGGCTGATCCTCTACAAGAAACTGGCTTTGATTCGCGCGATCTATTCTTCGCGCTGCTTACCGAGCAGGCGCAGCAGATCTTCGTGCAGTTCGAACCACACTGTGTGATAGCTCTCGAGTTTCGCGTCGCTAACCCAAGCGATCTCGCGGTCTTCTGCCCTCTCCAAGGCGTGAGTCAATTTTATTTTATAAGTGCTTAAGCGCGGCACGCTCGCAATCATCGGCGCCAACAACGGCTCTGCTCGCTCGTGAAGATCGCCTAAGCGCGCGATGAGGCGATCGTCATACGCGTGATCGGCATGGGTATTCGACACGCGCGCACCACCCACTTCGATGGTTTGCCAGTCGGTGATGAGTTGCTTCAGTTCCTTATTGATTTGCTCAAAGCGCGAATAGGCCCACAAAAACTTTTCTTCGATGCGCAACTCGCCGTAGAACCGTGAATACTCGCTGGTCAAAATCATTTGACCAGCGGGTGTCAGCAGATATTTTTCGTTCGCGTTCGCTATTCGACCATTGGCGCAGGCAGCTCCTAATTCGGCGCTCACTACCGCAACCGGCAAAGCCGCGACCGAGGCGATTTCGGCGGCCGCTGCGTGCTTTTTAATCGCAACCCCGTGCATCACGAGGTGGAGGGTAGGGATCGACATGAGGTGTCCTCTCGACAATACGTTTTATTTGTTCGCGCCAGTACGTAGGGCTTCGATATCCGCGCGACTCAAACCCGCACCCTGGTCGTGGAGGAGGCGTGAGCGAGCCTGCGTGATCTTGAAAAAATCATCCGCGAGCGGAGTATCGTAATGATACTTAACCCAATCGGCGCACAAGAAGCGATAGGTGTCCTCACATACCGTGGGCACGAACGCGCGACTGCGCTTATTGTATTCAGCCAAACTCAACACGCCTTGCGAGGTGCGGTAGCGATCGTTCTTACGCGGCAGCGTGCTGACGCCTGCACGCAAGGGGCCGACGTCCGGCGTGTAATCGCCAGACGCGAGGATCGAATACGGGAAGTAGCTCAGCGCCTTGGTCGGTTGATCGTTATGCTGCATCATCGTGTACTCGTGCATGCGCTGGCTCGGTGAACTGATGTAGCCGACCAACTCGCCGAGGAATAGATTGCCGTATTCGTCGTTCAACAGCGGACGAAAACGCTCGGCACGTTCGTCGATCAACATCCAATCTTCCATTTCATACACACCGGCGATGTGCGCGAATTCCTTGATGACGCCGTAATAGGTGAGGGCGCCAGCATCAAGTTGTTGGTCGCGAGTCCAACCCGACATCTCCCGCCACAGCTTGGTGGTGGCTATTTTGATTCGGTCGGTTAAATCGAGAAAGGTTGCGGTGAGTTCTTCGCGACTACCCATGCCGACCGGGAGGTGTCCATTCGACAACGTGTCAGCGCTATACAGACCGACCGCGACCATGTGCTCTGCCTTGAGTTCCGGGACGGATTCGAACGAGCCCCAGTCATCGAGCAGGTTGATGTGACAGCCGTCGACGATCATCGTCACCGTGAGATTGTTATACGGGATATCCTGGCCGACTCCATCCAGCCACGGCACATCGGATTCGGATAGTTCGAGAAAATCGCGCACCAACATTTCGCGAGTCTCGGAGATTTTATAGGGACCGTGATTGTGCAAGGTTAAGCGGCTCTCGCAGGAGACCAAAAATCCATATTGGGCCGTGGTAGCCAAGAACCCCTGCGCCGCTTTGTGCAAGGGATCGCCCACGCGGCACTCGTACGCATCCGCATGGAATACCTGCAAACGTTGCTCAGGCAGGATCTGCGCGCGATGCCCGGCTTGTTTGTTCGTGAGATTGCCGTTGTTACGATGCCAGGATAGTTGAAAGCGTTTCCAGAAATCGAGCACGTAGACCACATCTTCGACGGCATCGGTGGGTTTGATGACACCCCAGTTGATCAGCATCTCGCGACCAAGCAAGTAAAAGCACGGAAAACACCACGCGACGATCTTGATCCCTTGATTACGTGCGCGATCGCCAATTTCTTCAGCCGCCATGCGTGCTTCGATTTTTCGAAGCAGCGTTGGATAGCGATAAAACGCGTTCAGATACGAGAACAGGATATACGCCGACACTGGAAATATTTTCGATTCCTGCACGGTCCGCGTGGCGCACAACCAATAGACCTCATCCGCGTTTTGTTGGATGAGGTTGTTGGTTTCGAGCAATTGGGCATAAGTGATTTTGGGTGACGACATGGCGAGCGTTCCAGAAGTTAAGCGATGAAAAATTAGAAGCTA
>JAYUEZ010000226.1:0-5475 GCA_043738965.1 Gammaproteobacteria bacterium | reverse complement strand
GGCCGCTGCCGTCACTGTAAAGCGCGCATCTCAGCCCGTTATCCGCTTGTTGAAGTGGTGAGCGCAGGGACCGCTGCCTTCGCCGCGATGCATTTTGGGTTTGGATTGATGGCACTCTTTGCCGTCATTTTCACGTGGGCCCTAATTGCCTTGACGCTAATCGATTTCGACACCCAGCTTTTACCCGATGTTATTACCTTGCCAATGATGTGGCTTGGCATCCTCGTCAATTATCACGGCTTATTCGTCAGTTTGCAGGCGAGTGTGATTGGCGCGGTAGTCGGCTACTTAAGCCTGTGGACGGTCTATTGGTTATTCAAGCTCGTTACCGGTAAAGAAGGCATGGGCTACGGCGATTTTAAATTGCTGGCGATGATCGGCGCATGGTTAGGTTGGCCAGCCCTACCGGCGGTGATTTTGCTCGCGTCGGTGGTTGGCAGCATTGTCGGTCTCGGCTTGATTGTGCTGCGCGGCCATGACCGCGCTCAACCGATCCCCTTCGGCCCGTATCTCGCAAGTGCTGGTTGGCTCGCCATGCTGGGTGGCCAGGATTGGATCCAACATTTCTTCGCGCCAGGTGGACTGTGACGCGACCCTTAGTGGTTGGTGTTACTGGCGGTATCGGCTCTGGGAAATCGACGATATGCGCGGAATTCGCGCACTTCGGGACCCCAGTGATTGATGCTGATGTCACCGCCCGCGAGGTTGTAGAGCCCGGAACCCCGGGACTTTCGGCGGTTGTTGCCGAGTTCGGCGCTGGCGTCCTTGATTCACACGGGTTACTCGATCGCGCGACTCTCCGTCGGATTGTATTCGAGGACGCCACGCGGCGGCGGCGTCTGGAAGAAATTCTGCACCCCAAAATACGCGCGCGAATCGCGGAGCAGATTGCCACGCTTGATACGCCCTACTGCTTGTTGGCGATTCCCCTATTGGTAGAAAAGGGGAGCTATACTTTTATCAACCGGATTCTCGTCGTTGATTGTCCACTGGAAGCCCAAATCGAACGAGTGATGCGCCGAGACAAATTGACAGTAACCGAAGTAGAGGCAATCATGCGCACGCAAACCACTCGGGAGCAGCGCCTTGCGATGGCCGACGATGTTGTACTCAATGCGGGCGATCTCGATCCGGTCCGCGGCCAGGTCGCTGAGTTACACCAGCGCTATCTCCTGTTAGCGAAAGCACGCCAAAACGACCGAAATAACCCATGAGTATTGTCGTTAATAGCGCGCAACCTCGACTCTTCCCCGCCGTCGAATCCGTCACAGTCTATGAGCAACCGCTAAGTGAGCGGATGCGAACATTCCTCCGTCTGGAATACTTATTCCAATCTATCCGGGATGGCATGGAGCGCGGTAATCCGACTGACGCGCGTAACGCCATCGTGAATATGATCGATGTCGCGGATCAACTCGCGCGCACCGATATCAAGGGCGAACTCATCAAGGAAATCGAGCGTTACACCAGTACGATTAGCGGACTGCGCCACAATCCAGCGGTAAATCAGTCGACACTTGAGCACACGTTGTCGCGCTTGGAGCCCATTCTCGCCATTCTCAAATCGAATGCCTGTCAGCCTGGATTGCGCTTGCGTCAAAATGAAATCGTTGCCCAGGTACGACAACGCCTGGCAATACCCGGTGGAACCTGTAGCTTCGATCTCCCGGCGTTCCACTATTGGCTACATCGACCATTGACGCAGCGCAATGCACAGCTTCAAGATTGGATGCAAGACCTGCGGATTATCGAAGACGCGGTGCATACCGTGCTCAAGCTCGTGCGCGAAAGCGCGCCATCGCGACGGCTTGCGGCGGACAACGGATTTTACCAACAGCAACTAGACCCCGCGACGGCTTGTCAAATTGTACGCGTGGTGGTGGCTGACGCGGACGATCTTTATCCGGAAATAAGCGGTGGGAAACATCGATTCACGATTCGATTTGTACGTCATGCAGACGTCAATGCGCGTGCGCAAGTCGTACAAAACACCGTGTGGTTTGAATTGCGCTGCTGTTCTCTGTAGCGACTACAGTGGCGCGACTTGCGTCGCCTAGGCGGGTTGCTTTAGATCGAATTTGTCCTTTCCCTTAAGCAACAATTCGCGCACGTAGCTCGCGCTCACATCGTGCGCCGAGCACCATAGGCTCCGAATCCCGGCGATACCAATACAATTGTTGGACACCGCTTCAATGAGATCGGTGGGGTCCATCCCGCCGAGCGCGAACACGGGTAACGTGGTGGTCGCCACTATTTCCTTGGTCAGTGGCCACCCTAACGCTCGCGCATGGGGATGGGTTGGCGTCGGTTTCACCGGTGATAGCAACGCGAAATCGACACCCAAGCGCTCCGCTCGAGCGAGATCCGCTGCCTGATGGCAGGCCGCGCTGACGAGACTACTCGGCGGCAATGGCCGTACCGTGTGACGCTGCAAATCATCGGCCGTGAGATGCACACCATCGGCACCAATTTCGCGTGCGATTTGAGTTTCTGAATTTATGATGAGTCGGGTCCGATGGGATCTGCAGATCGCCAGCGCGTCGCGGGCAATATCGCGATACGCCGCGTAAGACAAATTTTTCGCGCGCAATTGAACCAGGCTAACGCCATGCTGCAAGCTCAATTCTAAATCGTCTAAGAATGCGCGCTTTGCGTACGGCTCAGGCGTGATAAGGCAGACGCGCGGTAAACTAAGTGCGGTAATGATGGGGGCATTCGCCGCTGGGAAATCAAATTCACACAGCGCATCCTCGCGCAGCCAAGTCACTTCCTGTGCTTCCCGGCCATACGGCTTGCCGTCCCATGCCCAGACCTCCCACACATCTAAAAGCACCGTACGTTCAACGTACGCATGACGAATTTTGATCAGGGGAATAGTGGATTTCACCGTGATCCCTAGTTCCTCTTCGATCTCGCGGGTGAGACCCGCGAGCGGAGTTTCGCCGGCTAGCAGTTTGCCACCCGGGAACTCCCACAACCCACCCTGCTCGACATAGTGTGATCGACGACTCACCAGCACTCGACCATTGCCATCGCGGATGACGGCGACCGCGACGTGTAGCGCCTCGGCGTTGGCATTGGTCAAAGTGGTGGGTGGGTGCACAGCGCAAGGTGCGGTTGGCTGAACTCTAGCTACGGTACTCGGCGTTAATTCGCACATAGTCGTACGAGAAGTCGCAGGTCAACACTTCGATAGCGGCACTTCCGTCGCCGATCGAAATCCGAATGTCGAATTCCGCGGTGGCCATAATCTCCGCCGCGATCCGCTCGTCGTATCCCAAGACCGGTTCTCCGTGATTGATTATGGGATAGTCATTAAGCGCGATGCTGATATCTTCGATTCGCAAGCCCCTAACACCAGACCGACCGACCGCCGCTAAGATTCGCCCCCAATTCGGGTCGCTCGCAAACAGGGCTGTTTTTACCAGCGGCGATTCGGCAACAGCATAGGCTGCTTTGCGGCATTCAGCTTCGGAGCGTCCACCCGAGACCTGGACCGCCACGAGCTTAGTTGCCCCTTCGCCATCGCGTACGATCGCGCGCGACAGTGCCTTGCACACCGCGGTCACGCCAGCAACGAAGCTGCTCCAGTCGGGATCGGCGGGATGCATGTCGCGCCCACGCGCCGCGTGACCGGTGGCGATGAGCATGCAGCTATCATTGGTCGAGGTGTCGCCGTCGATGGTGATGCGGTTAAACGTACGATGCGCTATCTCACTCAGCAATTCTTGTAATGCCAACTTTGGGACGGCAGCGTCAGTCGCGATGAACGCCAGCATCGTCGCCATATCTGGCTTGATCATCCCTGCGCCCTTCGCGATGCCAGTAATCGAATAGCGTTGCGCGCCACATTGAACCTGCGCCGAGTACAACTTGGGAACGGTATCGGTGGTCATGATGGCGCGCGCCGCGTCGTCCCACCGATCCGACGCTAAATGTGCCACGACGCGCGGCAGCGCCGCGGCAATTCGCTCAACGGGTAGTCGTTGACCGATCACGCCAGTCGAAAAGGGCAGCACGGCGCTGGCACGACACGCGACGAGTTCGCTTGCAAGACGACAGACTTCGCGCGCATCCTTGAGCCCAGCCGTACCCGTTCCGGCATTGGCGTTTCCTGAGTTGATTACCAGTACGCGTGGTTGGTCGAGTGCTAAATGTTCGCGCGTAACGGTCACCGGCGCGGCGCAAAAGACATTTTGCGTAAAGACTCCGGCGACGGCTGCGCCGGGCGCGATTTCGAACACGCAAAGGTCGGTCTTCTCGGCCTTCCGAATGCCAGCGGCCGCCGTCGCAATGCGGATGCCGTCGATCACCACACCGGACGCCATGACTGTGGGTTCGGAATTCATTTAACACCCAATGAAAAAGCCAGCGTGGTTAGACCAGCTTGCCATGGCATTGTTTGTATTTGCGTCCCGAGCCGCACGGACACGGCTCGTTGCGCCCGACCTTGGCTCCGCGTCGAACGCTTGGAACGCTTGGAACGCTTGGAACGGACGCGGCTAACGCTGCCGGATTAAGTTCATCGGCCAACGCATTCGATGTTTCGTGAACCTGCTGCTGTTTAACCGCAGCCTGCCGCTGCTGCTCCTCGAAGGCTTCCACATCTTCACGCGCCCGCACTTCGACTTTGGACAGAATTCCGGTGACATCGCGCATGATCGCTTGCAACATTTTCGCGAACATATCGAAAGCTTCGCGTTTATATTCCTGCTTAGGATCTTTCTGCGCATAACCCCGCAAATGGATCCCCTGCCGCAGGTGATCCATTGCCGCAAGATGCTCCTTCCAGTGTCCATCCAAAACTTGCAGCATGATGGCGCGCTCGAATTGACGCAGCCCTTCAGGCCCTACCTGCGCTTCTTTGGCCTGATAGTTCGTCTCGATAGACTCTACTACCTTGGTTCGTATAGCGGCTTCTGTTAGGTCTTCGTTTTGCGCCACCCATTCAGTAACGGGAATGCTGTGTCCGAATTCGGATTGCAGGATCTGTTCTAAGCCGGTTAGATTCCAGCTCTCGTGGAAACTCTGCGGTGGAATATAGGTATCAATTAGTTCGTTGACAACGTCGTGACGAATTCCGCGAATATTCTCCGAGACATCATCCGCTTCCATTAATTCGCGGCGTTGCTCATAAACGTGACGCCGCTGATCATTTGCAACATTGTCGAATTCGAGTAGCTGTTTGCGGATGTCGAAATTACGCCCTTCAACCTTGCGTTGCGCGTTTTCAATCGCTTTGGTGACCCATGGATGCTCGATAGCCTCGCCTTCTTGCATCCCCAGCTTTTGCATCAGACCAGCCACGCGGTCGGACGCAAAGATCCGCATCAAGTTATCTTCTAGCGATAGATAAAATCGACTAGAACCCGGATCGCCTTGGCGGCCGGCACGACCGCGGAGCTGATTGTCGATCCGCCGCGATTCATGTCGTTCCGTCCCAATAATATGTAGACCACCCGCCGCCACTACTGC
>JAYUEZ010000225.1:0-14628 GCA_043738965.1 Gammaproteobacteria bacterium | reverse complement strand
CGGATCTGATGATGGACCTCGTCACTGTCACGGGTACCGAAAATTTAATGATGGCGGCGACGATGGCGAAAGGCGTCACCGTGATCCGCAATGCGGCGCGCGAGCCGGAAGTCGTCGATTTGGCGAACTGCCTGATCGGCATGGGCGCGAGAATCGACGGCGCGGGTACCGATACAATCCGCATAACGGGAGTCGAAAGTCTATCGGGCACACATTATGAAATTTTGCCGGACCGTATTGAAACCGGCACCTATTTAGTCGCCGCCACCATGACCGGCGGCCACGTCAAACTCAAGAACACGAGACCGGAATTGCTCGAGGCGGTGTTATCGAAATTGCATGACGCGGGGGCTGAAATCACGACGGGCGATACCTGGGTTGAGTTACAGATGAACGGCAAGCGGCCACGCGCAGTGAGTATTCATACCTCGCCTTACCCTGGCTTTCCAACCGACATGCAAGCGCAATTCACCGCGCTAAATTGCGTCGCCGAAGGCACCGGCGTCATTACTGAATCGGTGTTCGAAAATCGCTTCATGCATGTGCTCGAGTTACAGCGCATGGGTGCGCAAATTCAAATTGAAGGCAATACCGCGATCACGACTGGCGTCGCCAAACTAAAAAGCGCGCCGCTGATGGCGACCGACCTTCGGGCCTCGGCGAGTCTCGTGTTGGCCGGCCTGGTGGCGGAAGGGTCGACCGAAGTGCACCGGATTTATCACATCGATCGCGGCTACGAAACGATCGAGGAGAAGCTCTCGAATTTAGGGGCACAGATCCGTCGAGTTCCTGGGTAGCAAACCATGGATGCACCACTGCAGCTCGAGGCTACGCGTGGCAATTTAACGATTGCAGTAGCCAAAGGGCGGATTCTGAAAGAGGCGTTGCCGTTGCTGCGGGCCGCGGGCGTTGCACCACTGGACGATTTGGAACGTTCTCGCAAGCTTATCTTTAGCACCCCGCGGCCGGACGTTAGAATCCTCGTCATGCGCGCGACCGATGTCCCAACCTATGTTGAATACGGCGCCGCAGACTTAGGGATCGTTGGCAAAGACACCCTTCTCGAGTACGACGGCGACGGTTTCTACGAGCCGCTCGATTTGGGCATCGCACGTTGCCATTTGATGGTGGCGGCGCCGGTGGGCCGGCAACTAACTAACGCACGATTGCGAATTGCAACGAAGTACGCCGGCATCACCCGCCGGCATTTCGCGGTGCAAGGCGTCCAGACCGAAATTATCAAGCTCTATGGCTCGATGGAGCTTGCGCCGTTGGTGGGGCTCGCCGATCGCATCGTCGATTTGGTCGATACGGGAAACACGCTGAAGGCCAATGGCCTGGTTGAGCTCGAACGCATTTGCGAAGTTAGTGCGCGCGTGATCGTCAACAAGGCCGCGTGGAAAACCAAGCACCACGCAGTGACGGCGCTGCTTACGGAACTGGATCGTCATAAAGGATCGGGGCGAGCGTGAGCACAACCCTGGCACGCTTGTCGACTCGCGATGCGGCGTTCGCCGCGCAATTCGCGCGCTTGACGACCTTTGAGGCCGGCGACTCACAACAGGTTCGGCAGGTCGTCGAGCAAATTGTCGACGCGGTGCGCCGTCGCGGTGATGCCGCGCTACTCGAATACACCAATCGCTTCGATCGCCGTAGCGTTACTGTCGGCGCCGCCCTCGAAATTGCTGATTTTTCCGAGTATCCGGCGCGGATCGCCCCGGCACTATCGAGCGCGTTAGTGGAGGCGGCGGTCCGCATCCGGGCCTTTCATGCCCGACAACGCCAAGAATCGTGGACCTATACCGAACCTGATGGCACCGAGCTCGGTCTGCGAGTCACCGCGCTAGATCGCGTCGGCGTCTACGTGCCTGGTGGAAAAGCGGCGTATCCGTCGTCGGTTCTCATGAACGTCATCCCAGCCAAAGTGGCTGGCGTGCGCGAAGTGATCATGGTGGTCCCGGCGCCAGATGATGGGCTTCAACCCATCGTGCTCGCCGCCGCCGCGATCGCAGGCGTCAACCGCGTTTTTTCGGTGGGCGGCGCGCAAGCCATTGCGGCGCTTGCCTACGGCACGGCCACGATTCCCGCGGTCGATAAGATCGTCGGCCCTGGGAATAGTTACGTTGCCGCCGCCAAGGCGCTGGTATTTGGGAAGGTAGGCATCGACATGATCGCCGGGCCTTCGGAGATCCTGATTGTGTGTGACGGCGCCACCGATCCCGACTGGATCGCGATGGATCTGATGTCACAGGCGGAACACGACGAAGACGCGCAGGCCGTCTTAATTTCGCCGGACGCCGATTTCCTGAATTCGGTACAGACCCGTATCGAGCAGCTGCTCCCCAGTTTGGAACGCCACGCGATTGTCGCAACATCATTGACTCGCCGCGGGGCATTTATCCACGTGCGGGATCTCGCCGAAGCCTGCGACCTGGTCAATCAAATCGCCCCCGAGCATCTTGAGCTCTCGGTCGCCGATCCGCACGCACTCCTTCCGTCGATTCGGCATGCCGGCGCCATTTTTCTCGGCCGGCATACGCCCGAAGCGGTGGGCGATTACTGCGCGGGTCCTAATCATGTCTTGCCGACCGCGGGGACAGCGCGCTTTTCATCACCCTTGGGTGTCTATGATTTTCAGAAACGTAGCTCAATCATCGGTTGTTCGGCGCTTGGCGCCCGGAAGCTCGCGATCCTTGCGAGCGTTTTGGCGCGTGGTGAAGGGTTAACGGCCCACGCGCGTTCGGCGGAGTATCGACACAGTTAGCACCGCGCGACCGGCCGGCTCACGCGCCAGCGCGTCTATTCAACCCTAACTCAAGCGTCCATCGTCGCCCTGGTGCACGGATTTTTGATGTTATAATTCCGCGCGCGCGGTATCAGCTGCGATACCAATGGCGCGCCTGATCGCTTGGGGAGTTTCGAGGTCGGTGCATAGGCTTAAGGCTAGTCGCGTGCACCCTACTTCTGTAATTAGCTGGAGACTGTGAGTTTATGACCGACCAACCCGTCGATGCACAACGACGCCGGTTCCTAACGGGGACCGCAACCGTCCTTGGCGGTATCGGAGCCGGCTTTACGGCGGTGCCGTTTGTCGCTTCCTTTCAACCGAGCGCGCGCGCCAAAGCGATCGGCGCACCCGTTGACGTGGATATTGGAAAACTCGAACCAGGTCAGCGCTTGATTCAGAAATGGCGCGGCAAGCCGGTTTGGATCGTGCGCCGTACGCCTGAAATGTTAGAAAACCTGAAGAAGTTCGAAGCCGGTGTGTTGCGCGATCCGGAGTCTGATAAGTCGATGCAGCCGGGATACGCAAAAAACGTCTGGCGCTCGGAAAAGCCCGAGTATCTCGTGCTGGTCGGGGTGTGTACGCATCTAGGCTGTTCGCCTAACTTTGTGCCCGAGCCCGGCGCTCCAGGCATGGGCGGGGTGTGGAATGGCGGATTTTTTTGCCCCTGCCATGGTTCTAAATTTGATCTAGCCGGCCGCGTTTATATGGGTGTTCCGGCACCCATGAATCTTGAAGTTCCTCCGTATCAATTCGTTAACGATACTAAGCTCATCATTGGCGCTGATAAGGAGCACGCGGCATGAATGCCATCGTTCGAAATTTAACTGTCTTGCGTGATTGGGTTGACGAACGTTTTCCATTGATCCAATGGTGGGACGATCACCTCGGTAAATACTACGCGCCGAAGAATTTTAATTTTTGGTACTACTTTGGCGTGCTGTCGATGGTGGTATTCGCGATTCAGATCCTCACTGGCATTTGGCTGGTCATGAACTACAAACCGGATGCGGCGGTGGCATTCGCGTCGGTCGAATACATCATGCGCGACGTCGATTGGGGTTGGCTAATTCGCTATCTCCATTCCAGTGGTGCGTCGGCATTTTTCATTGTGATCTACCTGCATATGTTTCGTGCGCTTTTGTATGGATCATACAAAAAGCCGCGCGAATTGCTGTGGATTTTGGGCATGTTGTTATATCTGTCGCTGATGGCGGAAGCCTTCATGGGCTATCTCTTGCCGTGGGGCCAGATGTCATTCTGGGGCGCGCAGGTCATTATTTCGTTGTTCGGCGCGATTCCGGTGATTGGCGATGGACTCTCAACCTTGATTCGTGGCGATTATGTGGTCTCGGATATCACGCTCAATCGATTCTTTTCGCTGCACGTCATCGCCTTACCGTTGGCGCTCGTTGGCTTGGTTTTTTTGCATATCATTGCGCTGCACGAGGTGGGTTCGAATAACCCGGATGGGGTTGAGATCAAGAAACACAAAGACGCAAACGGCAAACCGTTGGATGGGATCCCGTTTCACCCGTACTACACGGTGAAAGACTCGGTTGGCATCGTGGTGTTTTTGATGCTGTTCTCGATCGTGGTGTTTTTCGCGCCGGAAATGGGCGGATACTTCCTCGAAGCGAATAACTTCATTCCCGCTGACTCGATGAAAACCCCGGAGCATATCGCGCCGGTGTGGTACTTCACCCCCTTCTATTCCATTTTGCGGGCAAACACCGTCAACTTCCTGTGGCAGGACGCCAAGTTGTGGGGCGTCATATTCATGGGACTCGGGGTCATGGTGTTATTCCTGCTGCCGTGGCTTGATCGCAGTCCAGTGAAATCTATTCGTTATCGCGGTCGACTCTATAAAACGGCGCTGGCGATATTCGTCATTTCATTCGTGATTCTTGGTTATCTCGGCGTGTTGCCGCCAACGCCGGCGCGAACCGCGGTGGCGCAGGTTTGTACGGTGCTGTATTTCCTGTTCTTTCTGTTAATGCCGATCTATACCAAGCTCGACAAAACTCAGCCAGTTCCAGATAGGGTGACGATGTGATGCGTCGATTAGTTGCTGCCTTGTTGATCGGTTTGTTCGCGCCATTGGTGTTGGCAAATACCGAGGGTCTCAAACTGCAGAACGCGAATATCGATCTAAGTAATCGCGTGAGCCTGCAGCACGGTGCAAAATTATTTATCAACTACTGTGTGAGCTGCCACTCCGCTTCGTTTATGCGATACAACCGGATTGCCGCGGATTTGGGCATTCCGGAAGACAAAATGAAGCAGAACCTAATGTTCACCACCGATAAAATTGGGGAGACCATGACGGTGGCGATGCGACCCGAGGATGCGCAATCCTGGTTTGGAATTGCGCCGCCGGATTTGTCGGTGGTCGCGCGGTCGCGCGGTCCAGATTGGCTGTATAGTTTCCTGCAAGGCTTCTACGCCGACGAGAAGCGTCCAACGGGAGTTAACAACCTTTATTTCCCGAGCACAGCGATGCCGCATGTGCTGTGGGAACTACAGGGCGTAAAGCGCCCGGTGTATCACACCGTCACCGACGACATGGGGAAAGAAGTCCAAGCCATCGCCCATCTGGAGGACGGCGTTCCGGGTCGACTTTCCGAAGTCGAATTTAAAATGGCGGCCCGCGATCTGGTGAATTTTCTTGTCTACCTAGGTGAACCGGCCAAGCTGGTACGTTACAAGATTGGCGTGGCCGTTCTGTTGTTCTTGTCGTTGTTGTGGGTGGTGATGTATTTACTGAAGCGTGAATATTGGAAAGACGTTCATTGACATGACGGCGGTCGCGAACCGACGGTCCATCATGACGTTGTTCGCCGACGCGAGCGATCCTATCGGCCATGCTGTGCGCATTGTGTTGGCAGAAAAAGACATCAATGTCGAAATTAATTTCGTCACGCACGAAACCAGACCCGAGGACTTGAATGACCTCAATCCCTATCATGGATTGTTAACGCTGATCGATCGCGACCTCGTCATTTACGATCCGCAGATCATGATGGAGTACCTGGACGAACGCTATCCGCATCCACCCTTAATGCCGGTGGATCCGGTTTCGCGGGCCAATAACCGGCAAATTCGCTACCGCATCATGCGTGATCTCTACGGCTCGGTTGAGCTATTGACCCAGGACAATGAAGCCAGCGGCGCCGCGCGTCGCGCCGTGCGGGATAATCTACTTGCGGTGGCGCCGGTGTTTACTCGCCATCAATTTTTCTTATCCGACGAATATTCACTGGCCGATTGCTGCCTCGCGCCGTTGTTATGGCGCTTGCATCATTACGGAATCAAACTTGCAGCTCAGGCCCGTCCGGTTTTGAAATATGCCGAAGCCATGTTTGGCCGCGAGGCGTTCAAGTCATGCCTGTCACCGTTTGAGCGCAGTCTGCATAACGCTTAGCAATTCGCACTACTGAGCGCGGCGAGATCCCAGCGGTATGACTTCAACCAAACCTTACTTGATCCGCGCTCTGTTCGAATGGATCGTGGACAATTCATTCACGCCGCATTTGTTAGTCGATGCGCGCGACGAGCGCTGCGTGGTGCCTCGACAATTCGTCAAAGATGGCTCGATTGTGCTGAATATTTCGCAGTCAGCGACCAATGGTTTGGTGATGGGGCAGGATACGGTGTCGTTTGGGGCGCGTTTTGGCGGTGTGGCCTATAGCATCACCGTGCCGGTGGCCGCGGTGCGTGCCATCTACGCTAGAGAGAATGGGAGAGGACTGGCCTTTGAAGATGAGCCGGAACTGGCCAACACCGAGTCGGCCAGTTCGCCACCCGCCGCGGATAAACCGCCAACTAAACGCGCACCCACTTTAACCATCGTGAAATAACGCTTTATCGGTTTGACGATTCGAATAATTTGACGACCTTGGTGATCCCCCCCACCGTCGACACCGCTTCGGCCACCGCGTCGCCGGTTCGTTGATCGAGCAGCCCCATCAGGTAGACCACGCCTGCTTCCGTGACGACTTTGACGTCCAAGGCGGAGATGTCTTTGATCGACACCAGCTTGCCTTTTACTTTAGTGGTAATTAACCCGTCGTTGGTCCGATTAATCGTCGCGCTTGGTTCGGCGATCGCGATTTCGTTGTAGACGTGGCGCACTTTCGTGATGCGCGACACGTATTCCTCCGCTCGCTTTTTGAGTTCTTCGGTTGGCGCTTCACCCGAGAGCAATACCATTTGGTTATAGCTGGTGACGTTGATATGCGTCTGACCGGCCAAAGCGCCATCCGCCTTTAGAAAATCGTCTGCTTTGTTCTCGATCGCTTGATCCTCGAATACCGTGCCCGTGGTCCGCTTATCGCTAGTCACCACCGCGCCCGTTACGGCGCTTCCGGCGAGAAAGGCGCCGCAGCCAGAAAGTCCGAATAACCAGGCGGGCAAGAGTACCGCCGCGCAAATAGCCAGTTGACGATTCATGTTCACTGATGTTCCCTCAAATATTCGCGATCAATCAAATCACAAAGGCAATGAATAATAGTTAAATGGAAATCCTGAATACGCACAGTGGATTATGCCGAAAACGCAGCCTTTATCCAGCAAAAATCAGTCGCAGCCGACGCGCCGCTAATTCCGACGGCGTCGAAGCGACACGCTAACTGCTGGAATTGCGCGTTGCGTTGAAGGAAATTGGCTGCCGCGCGAACGACGCGTGCTTGCTTGCGTTTTGTAATCGATTCGAGCGCACTACCAAAATCTTGATTGGCGCGATAGCGAACTTCAACAAATACCAAAATATTCGTGTCCATCATGATTAAATCGATTTCGCCAGCGCGGCAGCGAAAATTCCTCGCGAGGAATCGCAATCCCCGCAATTCGAGATAGTGTTGCGCGGCGCGTTCGTAAGCCGATCCTTGAGCTACACGATGCACGATCGGTCACTGTGAGGTTGGATCACGCAGTGGACGTGGAACGCCCCTGCCGAATTTAGCCCAGGTTAACGTGCGGTGGATTGTGCCTGCTCGATCTAACGACAAACGACCCGTGGCGCCTGCGGCGTTAAGACTTGGCTCGACGCGCATCTGTGGGAGCAGCTTAGTCAAGCGGTAGGCGTCGATTCCAAATGCATAAAAGCGATCGAGATTCTGCCCCGACCTAGTCCAACGGCCCGCGATTAGGCGGTGCAGTTCGCGATCTTCGGTACCAATGATCCACGGCATACAGCCGAGCATGACGCCGTCTAGATCTTGATCGGCGCGTGGCGAGACCGTGCCCGAAAAGAGCTGTGACGTCGCGTAGATGGGGAGATTATCCACGCCGTAATATCGGAACTGTGGCAGAATTTGCCGGCCGTCCTCAGGTTGGGCGACGAGCATGATCGCATCGAGATCGGGCCGCGATTGTGCCACGAACGTGATGGGTCGTTGCAGAAGTTTCCGCAACGCGTTGGCACGCGACTCGCTGTCGGCGAGACTAAAGGTCTGCTTAATCGCTGACTGATAGGAGGCGACCGAACCACTGTAGGTTGCCGCGCCAGCCACCACGCCGCCAAGGCGCTGCCACTGGTCACTAAACGTTTTCTGCGTTCGCGCGCCCAGTTCTGTATTCGGGACGATCGTCGCCATTCGCCGGCGACCTTCGCTCCAGGCTCGATCCGCGAGATCTTGGGCCTCGTCTTCAGGTCTCAGCGCAAATTGGACGAAATCGCGTTCGCCTGCCGCCAGGTTCGCGGCAGGCGGCGTGGTTTGGGCGGCGACGTTTAAGGCCAATATCGGCACTTTGCGCCCGGTAACGCCACGCAGTGACTCGACGCCAAGCTTATCCAGTGGCCCGACGATCATGTCCGCGCCATCGGCCACCGCCTGTGCGTAAGCGTTTCGCACGTCCCCACCGAAGGCTGGGTAGGTGGTGATCGTCAATTCCTGATCGTGAGCCGCAAAACGCATCGCGATAAATCCATCGCGAATGGCGCGCGCAAAGGCGGTGAGCTCGCCATTGAAGGGGAGCAAGAGTGCAATTTTCTTCGGCGGCTTCGCCGCTTCTTCGGCACGCTCGACCAATTCGTCGACGAGAATTTCATTAGCTGGATGTTGGGGATAGGCCAGCCTCCACTGCGACAAGCGTTCCGCAAGCGTTTGCGGCGCGCCGGTTTGGGTGCGCATTTCGTTCAAGAGTGCACGCCAACCCGCGATGTTTTGATTGCGAGTATCAGCTCGGTCTAATTGCGCGAGGTCGCGACATTTGGCGAGCGAATCCCAGATCAAATGGGTGAGTTCAGTGCGGCGTTGCCGCGCCAAGGGCAGCAGTTCGGAATTCAGTAGATTGACCACGGCGGTATCGTCGTCGAGCGCGAGTTGTACCCGACCAAGCGTGCGCAGATACAAGCCTTTTTCAAACGGATCGAATGGATGGGTGTCGAGCGCGTTCAGTTCCTCGAGTTTGGTCGTGGCTGAGGCCTCGGGGGGTGTCAGCAACGTGGTCATAAAAGCGCGGCGCCCGCTTGGCGTATGGTCTTGGTCGGACGCCAATTCGCGCGCACGCTTTAAATCATTGAGATCGAAATAAATTAGGGCGGCGCGGAGTCGCATATCGTCAGCGGCGGGCATGCTTGGCGTCCCCGCGGCAGCTGCCAAATCCGCCGCCGCGCCGTCAAAGTCGCCGCGTTCAATTTTCGCCGAGGCCGACATCGCCGACGGCGCAGAGATGGGCGCTATCGCAGGCTGCGTGGATTGCGAGACACAACCAGTAGCGATAATTGCGATCGCGACGTTTAAGATAAGCGGCGAATTACGCCAGAGCCTGTTGAGCAAGCCGTCCATGTCTGTTTTATTTGCTGACGAGAACCACAGTCTAACCATCGAACGCCCGTGCTTGTATCTCGTGGCGACGCCGATCGGAAATTTAGCCGATATTGGCAATCGCGCGCTCGCAGTCCTTAAGCAGGTCGACATCGTGCTCGCGGAAGATACACGGAGGAGCGTTCGTTTACTTGAACATTACGCGATAAAGCGACCGCTCGAATCATTTCACGACTGGAATGAAAGCGCACGGGTTGAGGCTTTAATCACGCGCCTAACGATTGGTTCGCTGGCAGTCGCCCTGATTTCCGATGCGGGCACGCCATTGATTTCAGACCCCGGATTTCGCCTAGTGCGGGCAGCGCACGAAGCGAACATCCTGATTCGAGCGATCCCCGGACCGAGCGCGATTCTTGCAGCACTCACCAGTGCGGGATTGCCCACCGATCGCTTCCTGTTCGAGGGGTTTCTCCCGAATCGCAAAGGCGCGCGACGCGCGCATTTAGCGACACTGAGGGACGAGGTTCGAACCATGATTTTTTTTGAAGCACCGCACCGGGTTCATGAAACACTGG
Source organism: Gammaproteobacteria bacterium (assembly GCA_043738965.1). Lineage (GTDB taxonomy): Bacteria > Pseudomonadota > Gammaproteobacteria > CAIKBL01. The sequence continues at coordinate 4,498 of JAYUEZ010000225.1, read as the reverse complement.
GCGACCTGTTGGCTGAATTCGGCCCGGAACGCGAAATATGTGTGGCGCGTGAACTCACTAAGCATTACGAGACTTTATATCGAGGGTCTCTTACTGATGTGAACGCGCGAGTGGTAGCGGATCCAAATGGCAACCGCGGTGAATTTGTCATCGTGCTCGGTGGGAGCGCGACCCCAATTGCCGAAGCCTCAACTCTAAAGTTGCTACGCATTTTGCTCAAGAGGATGTCGCAACGCGACGCGATCGAAACGGCTACGGAAATTTCTGGCCTTGGCCGCAACGAACTCTATGCGCTGGCGTTAACACTTCGTCACACCGAAGGGGATTAGGTTGCATGGCCTAACCGTCGTGGTCAAACTATGCCCCGAGCGGGCTGGACGGTCGCTGGTGCGCATCGCGAGATGGGTGCTGGAGGAAAGTCCGGGCTCCGTAGAGCAGGGTGCCAGGTAACGCCTGGGGGATGTAAGTCCACGGAAAGTGCCACAGAAAATATACCGCCAGCAGTCGCTCTGCGGCTGCGGTAAGGGTGAAATGGTGCGGTAAGAGCGCACCGCGTCGACTAACATCGACGGCACGGTAAACCCCACCCGGAGCAAGACCAAATAGGGAAGCATGCTGTTTTTCAGCTAGGCGTGGCTCGCGCTGGCTTCCGGGTAGGTTGCTACAGGCGTGCGGTGACGTACGTCGCAGATGAATGACCGTTACTGCGCAAGCAGGACAGAACCCGGCTTACAGGCCCGCTCTTTATTATCTTGTCCGTCTTCATGTCAGGTCTCGTTGGTCGCCAATGAGACCTGACATGAAGAGACTCTGATATGTCATTGAAAGTAACTAGATTGCTTTCATACGGCTTCATTCCGGCGTCGTCCTGTTGCCGGTAAGTCTCTGTCTCACAAGCAAGATTCAATATTTTTACCGCGCTTTTCCTTGACAGTGTTTGAGGGGCCTTCGTATATTGTTGAGGTCAGTGGGGAAAAGTGGTGAATAGTGGCGGCGAATATATTTTCTAGCCACCATTGGGCTCGTCATTGAACCCCAATCTCATCCATCCGTCTCGACCCTCGCAATAGGTCACAAGCGTGTTTAGAGGATTTTGCACAGTCAGCATTGACGTCAAAGGCCGCATCGGCGTTCCGGCGCGGTATCGCGAACTCCTTGCCGCCGATGCATCGCCCACCTTGGTTGTAACGGTTAACCCGTGGGATCGCTGCTTGTGGCTCTACCCGCTGTCGCAATGGGAAACCATCGACGCCAAGCTCTTGGCCTTGCCGGACGGTGATCAAGCGAGCCGACGCGCGAAACAAATCATCCGAGGGCAAGCAATCGACTGCGAATGCGATCGCCAAGGACGCATTTTGATTCCTCCCGAATTACGTCGATTTGCGGCGATCGAGCAGCGCGCCGCGCTGCTCGGTCAAGGCAATAAGCTCGAATTGTGGGACGCGGCGACTTGGACACGTCAGCGTGATTCATGGTTGCAAGCGCTCGAGGCCGGCGCTGCTCCCAACTCAACAGTGTTGGCGGCATTGTCGCTGTGAGCATGCTGCCTGGCAGCGAACACTCCCCGGTAATGTTGCGCCAGTGCATGGAGGTGCTCGGTATCAAGGCTGACGGATGTTACGTTGATTGTACCTTCGGGCGCGGTGGCCACAGCGCCGCGCTGCTGGCTGGATTGGGCCCCACTGGACGACTCTTCGCATTCGATCGTGATCGTGATGCCATTTCGTCGCGACCAGATCTCGCGCGTGATCCGCGTATCCAAATTCAGCACGGGCGATTTTCAACGGTTGATTCCGCGCTCGAGGAGCGCGGTCTGGTGGGCAAGGTGCACGGGATATTGATGGACCTTGGTGTTTCATCGCCACAACTCGATAACCCAGATCGAGGCTTTAGCTTCCGTGGGAATGGGCCGCTCGATATGCGCATGGATCAGTCCAGCGGGGCTACCGCGGCGGAATGGCTCGAGCGCGCGCCCGAAGCGGACATTCGGCAGTGCCTGTGGGATTTCGGCGAGGAGCGAATGGCGCGGCGAATCGCCGCGCGAATCTGCGCAACGCGTGTTGCGGCACCGCTGCGTACGACTCAGGAGCTCGCGGCCCTTGTCAGCACGATTGTGCGGCGTGACCATCGAATTGATCCCGCGACACGAACTTTTCAAGCGCTACGGATCATGGTTAACGACGAGTTAGGGGAACTGCGCAGTGCGCTCGCGCGGTTTCTGAAATTGCTGGCAGTTGGTGGTCGGATCGTTGTGCTTAGTTTTCATTCGCTAGAAGATCGCATCGTAAAGCGCTTTTTCCGTGATACCGCGAAAGCCAGTGCCGATGCGGTATCGGACCCGCGATTCGCACTTGTCTTTCGCAAGCCTCTGGGACCAACCGAGGACGATATCGCGCTAAATCCGCGTGCGCGTAGCGCACGGCTGCGCGCGCTGGAACGTTCGACATGAAATATTGGATCAGCTTGGCGGTGTTCGGATGTGCGATTTTCGCCAGCGCCCTGCAAGTGGTTCTAACACGGTATCAAACTCGACAATTATTCGTTGAACTGCAGGATTTAAAGAAACAAAAAGACGATCTTGATAACGAATGGGGACAACTCTTGCTCGAGCAAGGGACCTGGGGTACCCACGCGCGCGTGGAAGAAATCGCGCGCGGCAAGCTTGATATGACGATCCCTGAACCGAGCGAAATTCGGCGCACGCGCTCGTGAGAATCGCCACCTCGGATCCCAGTTTAAGACGACGACTAGTGATGGTCGCCTTCACCGCCATGGCCTTGGTTTTGGCGTGGCGTGCGATCGATTTGCAGCTATCCGATCGAGAATTCTTACAGGAGCATGGAGATGCCCGCTATTTACGCACGGTCGAGAGCGCTGCTCATCGTGGAATGATCACCGATCGCAATGGCGAACCATTAGCGATTAGTACGCCGGTTAGTTCGGTGTGGGCCAAGCCCACCGAATTGCTCGGACAGCGCCGCCGCTGGTCGACGTTGGCGAAACTCTTGGATATGTCGCAAGCCCATCTCGAAACCGTGCTTGCGCCGCGTCGTCGCCGCGAATTTATCTACCTTAAACGGCAAGTGAGCCCGGATGTGGCGGAAGCAGTGGAGCGTGCCGCAATTCCCGGTGTCGAGCTCGGCGCGGAATATCGCCGTTACTATCCATCGGTCGAAATGGCGGCGCATTTAGTTGGCTTTACGAATGTCGACGATCGCGGCCAGGAAGGCGTTGAACTCGCTTTTGACTCTACGCTGCGTGGCGCGCCTGGGCTCAATCGCGTGATCAAGGATCGGCTAGGCCGGATCGTCGAGCATGTCGAGCGAATTCGCGCGGTACAACCGGGCCAGGATCTCGCGCTCAGTATCGATCGGCGCATTCAGTACATCGCTTATCGCGAACTGAAACGCGCCGTCCAGGCGAATAAAGCCGGAGCGGGTCTGATGGTGATTTTGGATGTCGATACCGGAGAGGTGTTAGCCCTCGTTAACCAGCCTTCGTACAATCCTAACAATCGCGGAGATCTGAAAAGCGAGTTTTTTCGCAATCGAGCGGTTACCGATCTGTTCGAGCCCGGATCGACGATTAAACCGTTCACGATCATCGCTGGTTTGGAATCGGGGCTGTATACGCCAACCACACCGATCGATACGGCGCCCGGGACGTTTCTAGTGGGACATCATTTGGTCCGCGATGTCCACAATTACGGTGCGCTCGACGTGACCGGCGTGATCGAGAAATCGAGCAATGTCGGCGCAACGAAAATTGCGTTATCGATCGACGCGGAGCAATTGTGGAGCGTGTTTAATCAAGTTGGATTTGGCCATGCCACTGAAATTGAGATGCCCGGCGAGCCGCTCGGTCGTCTGCCCGACTTTCACGGTTGGCGCGAAATCGAACAGGCCACGTTGTCGTTTGGTTACGGCGTTTCGGTGACCGCACTGCAGCTCGCGCGTGCGTATTCAGTGATTGCGAGTGGCGGCGTGCTGCGACCCTTGAGCATTTTGCGTCAAACGCAGCCTTCCGCGGGCGTGCGCGTCATGGCGGAACCTACGGCGCGCGCCATGAATGCGATGCTTGAACGCGTTGTGCAGTATGGAACGGGTAAAGAAGCGGCGGTATACGGTTATCGCGTGGCGGGGAAGACCGGCACGGTGCATAAAAACACCGACACAGGATATGCCGAGGACGACTATCTTTCGTTGTTCGCCGGATATTTTCCGGCGTCCGCGCCGCGGTTGGTGGCCGTGGTGATGATCGATCGTCCGAAAGGTCACGAATACTACGGCGGCCTCGTTGCCGCGCCGGTTTTTGCGCGCGTCATGCTCGACTCCGCGCGAATTCTGAATATTCCCTCGGATGCGTTGCCGGAAGAAGGTGAGAGTTTAAAGGTCGCGCTGAAACCGGATGCCAGTCCGGGCTCGGCAGTGCACTGATGCTAGCGTCGCCACATCAGCTCTCGACCACTATGCGACTGTCCGCTCTGCTTGAAGGCTGG